>NZ_JBHUTX010000005.1:224923-390825 GCF_042671245.1 Streptomyces sp. NPDC057099 | reverse complement strand
CCCGCTTCCCCTGTGCGGGCCGCCGCCGGACGCGCAGGCCGCCCGTCCGCTCCCCACGGCGGCCGTCGCACGCACCTGGGCGGTCGCAGGAAAGGACGTGGCTCCCAAGGTGTCAGCGCACCGCAAGCCCCGACAGCGCACCGCGAGCGGCAACACGGCCCGGACGGCCGCCACGATCGCGCTCGCCGGCGCGGCGACCGCGACGGGCTTCGACGGAACCGGACACGCCGAACCACAGCTCACCCCCGGCCAGGTCAAGGCCGAGGTGGACCAGCTGTACCAGGAGGCGGAGGTCGCCACCGAGAAGTACAACGGCGCGAAGGAGAAGGCCGACGCCGCCGGAGAACGGCTCAGGAAGCTCCAGAACCAGGCTGCCCGCAAGGAGGAACGGCTCGACTCGGCCCGCGACGCGCTGGGCTCGGTCGCCGCCGCGCAGTACCGGGACGGCGGCATCGACCCCGCCCTCCGGCTCGCCCTGTCCGACGACCCCGACCGGTACCTCGAGAACGCCGAGTTCGTGGAGCGGGCCGGCAACCGGCAGAAGTCCGCCGTCGCGGGCGTCCGCAAGCAGCTCCGGGAGATCGAGCAGCTGCGCGGGGCCGCCCACATCGAGCTGACGTCCCTGAAGTCGCGGCAGACGGAGCTGAAGCGGCACAAGAAGACGATCACCGGCAAGCTGGGCTCCGCACGGCAGCTGCTGTCCCGGCTCACCCCGCAGGAACGTGCCGGCCTGCGCGAAGGGCAGGGCACGAACCGCGCCTCACGCTCCTCGACGGGCCTCCGGGACACCCTGGCGGCCGCCGGGTCCGCCGCCTCGCAGGCGCCCAACGCCCGCGCTGCCGCCGCCGTCTCCTACGCCTACCAGAAGCTCGGCAGCCCCTACGTCTGGGGCGCGACCGGCCCGAACGCCTTCGACTGCTCGGGCCTCGTCCAGGCCGCGTACCGCTCCGCGGGCGTCGCACTGCCCCGCACGACGTACTCCCAGATCGCCGCCGGCCGCCGCGTCTCCCGCTCCGAACTCCTCCCCGGTGACCTGGTCTTCTTCTACGCCGGCATCAGCCACGTCGGCATCTACGTGGGCAACGGGCAGATGATCCACGCCCCGAACTCCTCGGCCCCGGTACGGGTCGCCCCGCTCGACGAGATGCCGTACGCGGGCGCGACGCGGGTGGTCTGACGGGGCGTCCGGGCAGAGGCGCCGCAGATCACACCAGCCGTCGCGCCGTGGCCCACCTGGTCAGCTCGTGCCGGTTGGAGAGCTGGAGCTTGCGCAGGACCGCCGAGACATGCGACTCGACCGTCTTCACGGAGATGAACAGCTGCTTGGCTATCTCCTTGTACGCGTATCCCCGGGCGATGAGCCGCAGCACCTCGCGCTCGCGCTGGGTCAGCCGGTCCAGGTCCTCGTCGACCGGAGGCGCGTCGGTGGAGGCGAAGGCGTCGAGGACGAATCCGGCCAGCCGCGGGGAGAACACCGCGTCGCCCTCCTGGACGCGGAAGACGGAGTCGACGAGGTCCGTGCCGGTGATCGTTTTGGTGACGTACCCGCGGGCCCCGCCGCGGATCACGCCGATCACGTCCTCCGCCGCGTCCGACACGGACAGCGCGAGGAAGCGGACCGGCTGCTCGGCGTCGGCCATCAACGGGGCACAGCGGCGCAGCACTTCCACCCCGCCCCCGCCCGGGAGATGCACGTCGAGGAGGACCACCTCGGGCCGGGTCGCGGTGATGACCGTGACCGCCTGGTCGACGTCCGCGGCCTCGCCGACGACCTCGACACCGGTCTGCTCGGTCTGCCCGATCTCGGCCTGGACCCCCGTACGGAACATGCGATGGTCGTCGACGAGGACCACGCGCACCCGACGCCCGCCGGCGCCGCCGCCCGACTCCGCGGGCCCCGCCGCCTCCGCCGGTCCCGCCGTACCGTTCGCCTCGGTCGGGTCGCTCATGACGTCTTCTCCGCCCTCTCCATCTCCAGCTCGACCTCCGTGCCGCCGCCCGGCACCGCGCGCAGCCGCGCCGTGCCGCCGTGGCGCTCCATACGGCCGATGATCGATTCTCTGACACCCATGCGGTCGGCGGGTATCGAGTCGAGGTCGAAGCCGGGGCCGCGATCCCGGACGGACACGAAGACCGTCTTCCCCTCGACCTCGGCGTAGACCTGTACGGCTCCGCCCTCGCCACCGTACTTGGCGGCGTTCACCATTGCTTCCCGTGCGGCCTGCATCTGTGCGCCGATCCCCTCGTCGAGCGGGCAGTCCCCCACCACCACGACCTCGATGGGCACGCCGTGCTTGTCCTCCACCTCGGCCGCGTTGCGCCGCACGGCGTCGGCGAGCGTGGTGGGTTCGTCGGCCTCGTCCTTGCCGGTGCCCTCGGGCTTGTAGAGCCAGGTGCGCAGGTCGCGCTCCTGGGCGCGGGCGAGGCGGCGCACCTCGTTCGCGTTCTCCGCGTTGCGCTGGATCAGGGTGAGGGTGTGCAGCACCGAGTCGTGCACATGGGCGGCGACCTCCGCGCGCTCCTGGGCACGGATGCGCATCAGGCGCTCCTCGGAGAGGTCCTGCGTCATGCGCACCAGATACGGCCCGGCCAGGAGCGTGATCCCGACGAGGACCGCGAGGGCCGCCTGCAGGACGGAGCCGAGGTGGGCGGCGGAGCCCTGCATGACGAAGATGCCGGAGACGCCGGCCGTCACCAGCAGCACCCCGCCCCCGGCGCGCAGCAGCGTGACCGTGCGCCGACGGCGGCCGACCTCGACCCAGCGGGCCCGGCGGGCGTTGTCCGCCTGCCGCCAGACCAGGGCGACACCCGCGCCGACGAGCACCGCCGGCCAGAGATAGGCCCGGGCCCCGCCGCTGAGGTTCACATTGCCCACGAACACCAGGGCCACGGCGACCATGAGCAGCAGGGCCACTATCTGGCCCTTGTCGGGTTTGCGGGCGACGAGCCTGCGGCGGCCGTCGGGCGAGGCCTCCGAGGCGGCCGGCGGCTTCTGCGCGTCGACTCCGCCGACGCCGAGCGGGACGAAGAACCAGAACGCGGCGTACAGCAGCGCACCGAGACCGTCGGCCATGAACAGGCCGACGAACACGAGCCGCACCCAGACGACGGGCAGCCCGAGGTGCCCGGCGAGACCTCGCGCCACGCCACCGAGCCAGCGTCCGTCACTGCTGCGGTAGAGCTTGCGCGGCGGCCGCGGTTCGGCGAGTGGCGCTGCTGCGGCTTCCGACATGCCATTGATGGTCACACGGCCGTACGGCCGGGGCATCAGGGTCGACCCCGGAGACTCCCCTGATCTCCGGAGTCCGGCCTGTCGAACGCTTCCCGAGCCGTTCCTCAGGGCCGATATCAGGGTCCGGCCAGGGTCGTTCCGACTGCCGCGGCGGCGCCGCGCCCGTCACCATGGACCCATGACCGATCACGAGCACGCCGCGACGGGTCCGGGACCCGGCTCCGGCCCGAGCCCCGCACCGGGCGCCGGGCCGCGGGATGCCGCGCCCCCCGGCTCCTCCGCGCACGGGCGTGCGGGCGCGGGAGAACAGGGAGGAGCCCCCGACGCGGCCGACCCGACCGGGGAAGCCACCCCGCCCGGCCCGACCGGCCCACCCGGCCCGACCGGCCCTCCGCACACGTTCCGCCGCGACCGCCGCCACAAGACCCTGGCCGGCGTCTGCGCCGGGCTCGGGCGGCAGTGCGACCTGGACCCGGTGATCTTCCGGATCACGCTCGCGGTGCTCTCCGTCACCGGCGGCATCGGTCTGCTCTTCTACGGCTTCGTCTGGCTCCTCGTCCCGTACGACGACGAGGACGAGAACGAGGTGCGCAAGCTGCTGACCGGCCGCGTCGACGGCCAGGCCCTGACGGCCGTGCTGTTCGCGCTGGTCGGCTGCGGCGTGTTCCTGACCCTGCTGCACAACGGCGGAGTGCTGACCTTCGCCTTCGTCCTCTCCATACTGCTGGCCGGCTCCGGATACTGGTCACGCCAGCGGGGCGCCCCCAGCCCCGACCCGCTGGCCGCCCAGGCCGCCGCCGACGCCCCGCCCGAACCCCAGGCGCCGCCGGTCCTCGCCACCTCCCCCTCCTGGTGGCGCGACCCCATCGTCAAGGACGGCACCCACATCGGCGGCACGGGCTATCTGTGGGGCCCCCGCGACGCCCGCGACCCGGACGTCGCGGCGGCCATCAACATCGGGCTCGGCACCCGGGCCGGCGGCCGCGAGGACATACCCGCCCCGCGCGGCCGGCCGCCCGAGCCGCGCGGTCCCCGCTGGATCGGCGGCTGGGTCTTCCTGCTGGCCCTGCTCGCCGGCGCCCTGGCCACCGACCTGACCTGGGAAGATCACCCGCTGGGCACCAGCCTGCAGACGGGGCTGTCCTGCGCGCTCGCCGTCCTGGGCCTGGGCATAGCCGTCAGCGCCTTCCTGGGACGGACCGGGGCGGGCTCGATCCTGCTGGCGGTCATCACGGCCGGACTGCTCGCCGGCTCGGCGGCACTGCCCAAGGACATCGACACCCACTGGGCCCGCACGACCTGGCGGCCCGCCACGGTGGCGGACGTACGGCAGCAGTACGAACTGGGCACCGGCGTCGGCACCCTCGACCTGACCGGGCTGGACGTGGCCGGGAGACAGACCGTGACGACCAGCGCCGACGTGGGCATCGGCCGGGTGAAGGTGCTCGTGCCCGAGGACGTGACCGTGCGGCTGAGCGTCGACGTGGGGCTCGGCGACCTCCAGCTGCCGGGCGACGACACGAAGGACGTGGACGTGAGACCGGGACAGCAGAAGCGGATCACCCTCTCCCCCGCCAAGGGCGTCGAGAGGTCCGGCACCATCGACCTGGACCTCCAGGTCGGCATGGGACAGGCGGAGGTGACCCGTGCTGCGTCATGAGCCCCGGCCCGGAAAGCTGGTCGCCGGTGTCGTCCTCGTCCTGACGGGCGTCCTCTACGCCGGTGACGCGGGCGGCGCCTGGGAGACCCCGTGGTTCGTGGCGATCCCCCTCGTCACGGGCGGACTGTGCCTGGCCGGCGCGGTGGCGTTCCTGACGGGCCGCCTGCGCCGACGCCGCACGACGGGCCGTACCGCCACCGACTAGTGCCCGCCGGGGCACCAGCTACCGGTACTCCCGCCTCTGCCGTCGTCGCGACCTCAGGGCGGCGTCCACGGACAACAGGGGCGCGCCCGCCAGGACGAGGGGGGTCCAGGCCATGAGGTAGGCAAGGTCGTTGCCGTAGTAGTAGGGATCGGAGGCCCAGCTCACGGTCAGCCACAGGCTGAGGGAGATCAGCGCGCCGCCGAGTGCGGCCAGACGGGCGAGCACACCGAGCAGGGTGCCGATGCCGACGGCCAGTTCGCCGAAGGCGATGGCGTAGCCGAAGCCGACCGGGCTCTTCAGGGAGAGGTCGACCAGGGCGGGGATGGCGGAGGAGTCGCGGACGGCGCGCATCATGTCGCCGATCGACCCGGCGCCGGAGTCCTTCATGAAGGCGCTGTCGGTGAGTTTGTCCAGGCCGGCGTAGATGAAGGTGACGCCGAGGAAGATGCGCAGCGGAAGGAGGGCGTAGCGGCCGAGGGTGTCCCGCCAGCCTCCGTCACCGCGGTAGTGGGGGCCGTTCGTGTCCGTTCGCATACTGTGAGTCATCGCTGCAAGCCGCCTCTCGCCGCCGGTGCCGAGACCCCCTCAACAGACCATACGTACGACAAACGGACCGCGCTCAACCCTGTCGGTCCCCAATTGTTGCCGGTTGTTGCCCGGCCGCCGGAGTCCGCGGTCGGCCGTCACTCCGTCACATCAACCGCGTACCGGTTCGTCTCCACCCCCGCCGCCGTGACCACCTGCACGTCCACCCGTCCCGGTTCCACATCCGCCGGCACCGGCACCGTCAGCAGCGTGTCCGCCGGGTTGCTGAAGCCGCCGGGTACCGGTACCAGCGGGACGTGGACGTGCACGGCACCCACCCGGACGACCATCCGGGCCAGCCGGTCGGCCCCCTGCGCGCCCGGCGGCACGAATCCGGCGCCCCGGATCTCGATGTCGTCGCCCGTGCGGATCGGCCCGTCGAGGTCGCCCGCCTCCCGGGCCCGGACCACGGAGAGGATGACCGGCCGGCCGCCCTCCGCGTACTTGCCGGCCAGATAGGTCGCCGCCGACACCAGGACCACCACCGCCAGACCCCACGGCAGGTCCGGCAACTGGTCCGGGCGCCTGGCCAGCCGCACCGCCGCGAAGACCAGGGCGACCCCGCCGATGACGACGTACTGGATGTCGGCGAAGGTGCCCCGGCCCGCGTCGTCGGTCAGCAGGTCGGCGGCGCGCGGCCGGTCGGCGCGCGTCTTCTGCAGCCGTTGCCCCAGCACCCGCAGCCCGACCACCCGCCGCACGAGCACGGCGATCCCGCACACCACGGCGAGCACGGTCACGATCCCGGCGCCGCGGGCGAGTTCCAGCCCGGAGATCAGCGCGTCCCGCTCCCGGTGCCGGGAGGCGGCCGCCAGCCGCCCCGCCAGGACGAGCACCGCGTAGGCCACGAACAGCACCCACGCCGCGGCGACCGTGCGGGAGGTGGAGAGCCGGTTGTCGTCGCCGATCACGGGCGCCAGCGCGCCGCCCTTCGACCGGTGGAACCACGACGCCGCGGTCACCGCACCGGCCACCACCAGCGCCGCGGCCAGCCCGGCCGTACGCGCCGCCGTCCAGCCCGCGCCGACCGCGGTGAGGCACTGCCCGAGCAGCAACAGCACGACGGCCGCCCACACCACGGCCGCCGTGCGGCTCCACAGGCCCGTCAGCCAGGCCCGGCCCTCGGCCCGGCCGCGCTCGGCGACGGACTCCGCGGACTGCGCCAGTTCCTCCGAGACCCACTGCCGGGAGGCCGAGGCGGAGTGGGCCACCGCGGCCGGCAGCCCCTGCCCGGCCGCGAACTCGTCGCGCCTGCGCAGGAACGCGGCGACGGCCCGCCGGTGCCCCTCACGCGCCCCGTGCGGGCAGTCCCCACAGGCGCACCCGCCTTCATGAGCACCGCCGTGAGCACCGCCATGCGCACTGCCGTGAGTACTCCCATAACCACTGCCGTGTCCGCTCGCGTACCGGCCCGCATACGCCCCCGCGTCCGCGTACCCACCCGCGTCCGCGCCGCCCTGTCCCTCGCGCACCGCCACGCCCGACGCCCGCCTTCCCGCGACCCAACCACCGTCGGCCTTCCGGAGCCCGGAAACACCGCTGTACAACTCCCCTGCGACGACAGCGAATTGTGCCCTACACCAGCCGGTTCGCGTCCGCTCGGTCTGGCCAACACGGGTGAACTTCGGCGTGCCGTGTTGACCTGACTGGGAGAATTCCCCTATGGCCGAGATCATCCAGCGTGACGGGACCTGGGCCTTCGACGGCGACACGGTCCGGATCACGCCCGGTCTGCACCGCTCCGTGCCGCTGTTCCGGCAGACCTACGGAGAGATCGCCGTGCCGCTGGAGGCGGTCTCGAGTGTCGTGCTCGAACCGGAACGCAGGCGCGGACGGCTGCGGTTGCGGCTGCGGGAGGGCGCCGATCCCCTGCTCCGGGCGACCGGCGGGCGGCTGCCTGACGCGGCCGATCCGTACCGGCTGGCGGTGGACGCCGACCGGACGGGGGGCGCCGAGTACGTCGCCGAGGAGATCCGCCGCGCGCTGCTCCTGGACCGGATTCCGAAGGAACCGGCGAAGGCCTATCTGCTGCCCGGACCGCCGGTCCCGGTCTCGGTCCGTTCGTCCGACGGGACGGTCTCCTTCGACGGCACCCGGGTGCGGATCGACTGGGCCGACGCCTCCGAGCGGGTCAAACGCGCCACCGGCCCGCGGATCATCACCCTGGGCGACCTGGTCCAGGTCGAGTGGCTGCCGAACTCCGGCCACGAGGACGGCCTCCTGCGCTTCGTGACCCGCGAGACGGTGTTCTCGAAACTGCCGCCGGAGAAGGACCCGTACGCCCTGGACCTGTGGGGCAGCCCCCGCCGCGATCTGCTCACGGCGCTCGTCGCCACGGCGGTCACGGCCCGGCTGCCGCACCCGTCGGCGGACGCCGAGCACCACTCGAACGCCCAGCGCCCGGCACCGGCCGTGCCGCCCGCCGCCGAGCACCACGACGTACTGCTGCGCCGCCTGCGCGAACTGGGCCGGCTGCACCGGGACGGGGTGCTCACGGACGAGGAGTTCGCGAGGACGAAGGCAGTGGTGCTCCGCGGCTTCTGACACCGGCGGCACGCCCCACAGCCGCAGCCGCAGCCAAGGCCACAGCCAAGACCGCCTAGCTCAGCAGATCCGGCTCGCTCCGGCTGACGTCCTGCCACATCGGCTGGTAGTTGATCCACGCCACCAGGTCGCCGCCCAGCTGCTCCCGCGTCGCCACCGCCATCCGGTGGTCGATCCGGACCGGCCGCCCGGCCGCCTGCGCCGTCAGCTGCACCTGGCAGGACCGCTCCATCGACACGAACCACCAGGCCGCCGCGTCCACCGAGTCACCGACGGTCAGCAGGCCGTGGTTGCGCAGCACGAGTGCCTTGCGGGAGCCGAGCGTGTCCGCGATGCGCCGCCCCTCCTCGGCGTCGACGGAGACTCCGGTGTAGGCGTCGTAGAGGGTGTGGTCCTCGTAGAAGGCGCAGCTCTCCTGGGTGATCGGCTCCAGCAGCTCGCCGAGGGCCGCGAGCGCCCGGCCGTGCACCGAGTGGCAGTGGGCGACGGCGACCACGTCGGGGCGGGCGGCGTGCACCTGGGCGTGCACGGTGAACGCGGCCTGGTTGACGTGGTAGCGGCCCTCGACGACCTGGCCGTCCTGGTTGGCGAGGACCAGGTCGCTCACGGTGACGTGCCGGAAGGGCAGCCCGAACGGGTTGACCCAGAAGCAGTCGGTGTACTCCGGGTCGCGGGCGGTGATGTGACCGGAGACGCCGTCCTCGAAGCCGAGCCGCCCGAAGATCCTGAGGGCGCCCGCGAGCCGTTCCTTGCGGTGCCGGCGTTCGTCCTCGACCGACTCGTGCATGGGCGGCATCGCGAACCGCAGCCGGTCGGTGGGCAGCGGCAGGGGCGGGGTGGGCCCGTGCATAGGTCCTCCAGCGTGGTTCTTCGTACGGGCGGAAGTTACCGCCGGTCGGGCCGGGATGAACAGAACCGTTTCGTGAAGATGAGACGAGCGCCCCCGTGCGCACCCTTGTGCCTCCGGTCTCCCCCACTCCACGAATAGCCGACAGAGGATGTCGGATTTCGGCGCCACACTCTCCGTATGACAGCGAACTGGGCGGCTTTCGCCACCGCCGAACCGGACCTGGCCGACACGATCGAGAAGCGTTTCGGCGCCTACACCCACCATGTCCTGGCCACCCTCCGCAAGGACGGTTCGCCCCGCACCAGCGGCCTGGAGGTGCGGTTCCTGAACGGCGAGCTGTGGCTCGGCATGATGCCGGACTCGCTCAAGGCGCTCGACCTGCGCCGCGACCCGCGCTTCACGCTCCAGGCGAACCCCGGGGAGGGCACGCGGATGGGCGGCGGCGACGTCCGGATCGGCGGCCGGGCGATCGAGGTCGACGACGCGCAGACCAAGGCCGGATACGTCGAAGAGGTGGAGCCGCCGGAGCCGTTCCACCTCTTCCGTACCGAGCTGACGGAGGTCGTGAGGACCTACGTCGAGGACGAGACGTACCTCGTCGTCCAGGTCTGGACGCCCGGCGAGGCCCTGCGCACGATCAAGCGCACCTAGGCCCGGGGGTCACTCCCACTCGATGGTCCCCGGCGGCTTCGAGGTCACGTCGAGGACGACGCGGTTGACGTCGCGCACCTCGTTGGTGATCCGGGTCGAGATCTTCGCCAGGACGTCGTACGGCAGACGCGACCAGTCGGCCGTCATGGCGTCCTCGGAGGAGACGGGGCGCAGGACGATCGGGTGGCCGTACGTACGGCCGTCGCCCTGGACGCCGACGCTGCGGACGTCCGCGAGCAGGACCACCGGGCACTGCCAGATGTCCCGGTCGAGGCCGGCCGCCGTCAGTTCCTCGCGGGCGATGGCGTCGGCCTCGCGCAGCAGGTCCAGGCGCTCCTTGCTGACCGCGCCGACGATACGGATGCCCAGGCCCGGGCCGGGGAACGGCTGGCGCTGGACGATCTCGTCCGGCAGGCCGAGCTCCTGGCCGACCATCCGGACCTCGTCCTTGAACAGCTGGCGCAGCGGCTCGATCAGCTTGAACTCGAGGTCCTCGGGCAGGCCGCCCACGTTGTGGTGGGACTTGATGTTGGCGGTGCCGGTGCCGCCGCCGGACTCGACCACGTCCGGGTAGAGGGTGCCCTGGACGAGGAACTCCACCGCCGGGCCCTGGTCGGCGATGATCTCGGCCTGGGCCTGCTCGAAGACCCGGATGAACTCGCGGCCGATGATCTTCCGCTTCTCCTCGGGGTCGGAGACCCCGGCGAGCGCCTTGAGGAACCGCTCCTCCGCGTCCACGACCTTCAGCTGGACGCCGGTCGCGGCGACGAAGTCCTTCTCGACCTGCTCGGTCTCGCCCTTGCGCATCAGGCCGTGGTCGACGTACACGCAGGTCAGCTGGGAGCCGATGGCCTTCTGGACGAGGGCGGCGGCGACGGCGGAGTCCACGCCGCCGGACAGGCCGCAGATGGCGCGCCGGTCACCGACCTGCTCGCGGATCGCGGCGACCTGCTCCTCGATCACGTTGCCGGTGGTCCAGTTCGGTGTGAGGCCCGCGCCCCGGTACAGGAAGTGCTCCAGCACCTGCTGCCCGTGCGTGGAGTGCATCACCTCGGGGTGGTACTGGACGCCGTAGAGCTTCTTCTCGTCGTTCTCGAAGGCGGCGACCGGGACGACGTCCGTGGAGGCCGTGACGGAGAAGCCCTCGGGGGCGGCGGAGCAGGCGTCGCCGTGCGACATCCAGACGGCCTGCTCGTCGGGGGTGCCCTCGAAGAGGGTGGAGGACGACTTGGAGACGTGCAGGCCGGTGCGGCCGTACTCGCGGGCTCCGGTGTTGTCGACGGTGCCGCCGAGGGTCCGCGCCATCAGCTGGAAGCCGTAGCACATGCCGAACACGGGTACGCCGGCCTCGAAGATCGCGCGGTCGAGGCTCGGGGCGCCTTCCTCGTAGACCGACGAGGGACCGCCGGAGAGGATGATCGCCGCGGGGTTCTTGGCGAGGATCTCCTGGACCGGCATGGTGCTCGGCACGATCTCGCTGTAGACCCGCGCCTCGCGGACACGACGGGCGATGAGCTGGGCGTACTGCGCGCCGAAGTCGACGACCAGGACGGTGTCGGGGGCGTTCGCAGCGGGAGTCGCTGATGACACGGGGTGCCTTCCGGCGGTGGGGCGGGGGTCTTGTGCCACCCGATTCTACCGAGGTGCTCGTGCGCGGTGTCCCGCCCACGGAAGGCCCGGACTCCGGACCTCTCGTCTCACCATGCGAGTCTCAGCATGCGAACCCGCTTGGACGCCGCGCCGCCCCAGGGCATACTGAGCGCCATGCTCACGCACCAGACCTTCCGCTTTACCTATGGCATCCGGCCCGCCGGCTGCCATGGTCGTGCTGCTTGAGCAACTGACAAGCGACTTCCCAGGCGCCCCGGGCCGACAAGGCCCGGGGCGTCTGTCGTCGTCCGGGCCCTGCCGCTCCGGGGCACCCCCAGACGACGAGGAGCCCCTCCCATGACCGTTCCCACGACCACCACCGACGTGACCGGCGCCCGTACCCCCGAGGCCGCCGAGGTGATCACCGGCGCGCGTGAGCGGATCGACGCGCTCGACGACCGGATCATCGGCCTGATCCAGGAACGGGTGGCCGTCTCGGCCGTCATCCAGGAGGCGCGGATCACCTCCGGAGGGCGGCGCGTGAACCTCTCCCGCGAGATGGAGGTGCTCGGCCACTACAGGGACGCGCTGGGCAAGCCGGGCACGGCCCTCGCGATGACCCTGCTGGAGCTGTGCCGGGGCAAGATCTGAGCCCAGCGGAGGAATCCGCGTTCCCGGGACAGACGTACGCACCGCTCTCACCCGTACGGCGCGTGACCGGCCCCGGGCCCCCTCGTTGGTCTCGTTGTCCGTGCCAGCCAGGGGCGGGCCCGAAAGAACCACGCGTGGCTCACTGGAGCGATGAGACGTACGGATCGTGCCGTGCGTCGTGGGACCTCGCTCCAGGGAAGTGACCGGACGGCAGGGGACAGCAGCCCGGTCACCCAAGAGAACGGACGGCTCCGGGGACGCCCGGGGCCGCCCGGCGGACATGGCCAGGAATCGAGACCAGCGGCGCAACCCCCCGGCGCCGCTTCCAGGCACCGGCGCTGCCCTGACGTCGGTGCTGACGAGAGGAAGGGCCCCGCGGCTCCATCCCGCGGGGCCCTTCGCTCATGCTTGTCGGGCCTGCTCAGGTGCGGGTCACCGTCCCGCAGGCGTCGCCGTTGTCGAGGCCCCTGCTCCGGTCGTACGGATCCGTCGTCGGGCCGGTGGGGTCGGTGTCCTTGTCGCTCGACGGGAACTCCGGGTGCAGATAGCCGTCGTGGACGTCGCAGGCGGAGTTGCCGATCTCCTCGTCGTACTTCCGGACGGTCAGCCGGCCCTCGGTGACCCGGTAGCGGGCGGGGTCGGCGAGTTCGACGTCGAGGACCCTGCGCACGATCGTGCGGGTGACCTCGGTCGATCCGTCGGCGCGCATGACGGGGTAGACGAAGGTGTAGTCGGCGCGCACCGCGACCCCCGCGTGCGTGCCCTTCTCGAACGTCATGCGCCCGCGCGTCTTGATCACGTCGCCGACCGGCCGTATCTCGTCGGGGTCGAAACGGCTGAACATCGTCAGCGGGTCGTGCTCGTCGCTCGGGGAGCGCAGGGCTGTGTTCAGATCGTCGAGGAGCCCCGGCTGCTTGGGGTCGAGCACCTTGAGCGCGGCCCCGGGACGTTCCCCGCGTACCGTCGCCGGGTCGAGGTTGGCGGCGACCAGCAGTTTCTTCGTCAGCTTCAGGGCCTGTTCCACGCGGTCCTTGGAGACCGGGCCGACGGCCTTCGCCTCGGGCAGGACGATGCCGGCCTCGCCGTCGGCCCAGCGCAGCGCGGGGGAACCGGCGAAGGGCTGGTCCAGGGTGGGGGTTTCGGCGTCCGACGCCCCGGGTGCGGCGGTGGGCGCCGCCGTCTCGGCGGGCAGGGGCGAGGCCTCGGCGGCCCCGGGCTCACCCGTACCGAAAGGGTCACCGGGCAGCAGCGACGGCTTCAGGGCCACCACGGCCACGGCGACGGCGACCGTCACACCGAGAACGGTCCACAGCGTGCGGCGGCGGCCCGCCCGGCGGTTCGCCTCCGGCGGTAAGGGGCCGGTACGCCACCCCGGTGGCGTTTCACCTCGCTCCTCCTGCAGGCGCAGCCGCTCGGTCACCATGCGGGCCCGCGCGGACGGCTCCTTCGGGGCGGAGCCGCGGATGTCCCGTTCGGTGTCGCGGGTGAACTGTTCCCAGACGTCGTCAGGGATCTCGGAGGCCGACGGATGATCGTCGGACGGCTTGTCAGACACGAACGACAGTTCTAGGCGCTCGGCAAGCGCCTTCACAAGAAGGTCATGGACGTGACTCAGGCCACATAAAAATTCTGTGAATGCCAGCGCAACCATTCACAGGTTTCACGGATCAAACCTGCAGAACCAAGGGCACTCCCGCGCCCCACACGCGGAGGCCTCCCCCAACGTTCGTACCGCGTCCTGCGGTACGCCGGACTCTCCGAGGTCTTCATGAAGCTTCGCCGCGCCATGGCAGCAGCGGCCGCTACGGCGGTCATAGCCCCGGTGGCACTGCTCGCGGCACCGGCCGCGTACGCGACCGACGAAACGACGCCCACGCCGAGCGCCTCCGCGACCGAGTCGGCGACCGAGAGCAGCAGCCCCTCGCCGTCGGCGACCGAGTCCGAGACCGCCGAGACGTCGCCGGCTCCGAGCACGTCCGTGAGCGAGTCCGCTCCTCAGACGTCCACCTCGCCGAGCACGTCCGCGAGCCCGTCCTCCCCGGCGCCGACCACCTCCGAGCCCGAGGAGTCGGAGTCCCCCGACCCCGAGCCCTCGGTCTGCGAGGACACCAAGGTCGACGTCGGCATCAGCGGTCTGCCCGGCAAGATCTCGGCGGGCAGCGGCTGGCACAAGTTCTCGCTGAACGTGCTCAACAACTCCGACTCCACGCTGAACGACCTCGACTTCTTCGCCGGTGCCTCCGCCGACAAGAACGGCGAGGACCTGTTCTCCAGCAAGCAGGTCCAGCTCCAGGCCTGGGACCCGGACGACAAGATCTGGGTCGACCTCAACGAGGACGGCCTCGCGGTCGGCTACGTCGGCTACACCGACGAGCTGAAGCCCGACTACGAGGTCAACATCCCGCTGCGCCTCAACGTCAGCAAGTCCGCCCCGGTCGGCGCCGGCTTCTCGCTCGGCGCGACGATCTACGGCGACAACGACGCCGAGTGCACCGGCTTCGGCCAGATCTCCTACAAGTTCCAGATCGTCTCCGCCGGTACGGACACCGGTGGCACCAAGCCGCAGGAAGGCGGCAAGGCGCCCGTCACCGACAAGAAGCCGAGCGGCACCACGCCGCAGGTCACCGGCAGCCTCGCCGAGACCGGCTCCAGCTCCGCCCTGCCGATGATCGGCCTCGTCGGCGGTGCCGCGGTCGTCGCCGGTGCCGGTGCGATCTTCGTGGTGCGTCGCCGCAAGGCCGGTGTCGAGGCGTAACACGCCGGAGCTTTACGCAAGACGGAAGAGGGACCTGCGCTCGGAGGGGGGCGCAGGTCCCTCTTCTCTGTGTCGGCTTCGGCTACTTCTTCGGCGGCACCGCCGGCAGGCCCAGGAACGGCAGCCGCAGCGCGCCGAACGCGTCCGCCGGGACCGCCGGGGACTTGGGCTCGACCGGCTGGAGACGTTCGTAGGCCGCACCCTGCTTCGGCCGGAGGTCGGGCTCGCCCTTGTTGGGCCAGTACGACATCGCCCGCTCGGCCTGGGCGGTGATGGTGAGGGACGGGTTGACGCCCAGGTTGGCGGAGACCGCGGCGCCGTCGACCACCGAGATGCCGGAGTGGCCGTAGAGGCGGTGGTACGGGTCGATCACGCCGGTCTCGCGGGAGGCGCCGATGGGGCAGCCGCCCAGGAAGTGGGCGGTGAGCGGGGTGCCCATCAGTTCGCCGACGTTCGAGCCCGCGAAGCCGTTGATCTCGGCGGCCAGGGCCGAGGCGCTCTCCGTGGCGGCCTTGATCTGCTTGGGGTTGGGGGCGCCGTGGCCCTGGCGTGCGGTGAGCAGGCCGCGGCCGGCGCCCGACGGTTTCAGATACGTCGTCAGGGAGTTGTCCAGCGACTGCATCACCAGACCGATGATGGTCCGCTCCGACCAGCGGCGGTTGGACAGGGAACGCAGCACCAGCAAGGGGTGCTTCGCCGCGTGGGCGAGGAAGCCCAGGACCCGCGAGGAGCCCGAGCCGTGGCCGGCGTAGGGGACCTGGAGGATGGACAGGCCGCCCATCGAGTTGGAGCCCTTGCCGTAGCGGACCGGCTCGATGTGGGTGTTCTCGTCCGGGTGGATCGAGGACGTGATGGCCACGCCCCGGGTGAAGTCGGCCTTCCGCCCGCCGTGCACCTTGCGGTAGCGCCGGTCGTCGGTCTGGGCGCCGACCAGGGCCTCGGAGTTGGTGCGGGTCAGCTCGCCCAGCTTGTCGGAGACGTACGGCAGCTGGCCGCCCGCCTTCATGCGGTGCAGCAGGGTCTGGGTGCCGTAGGTGCCGGCGGCGAGGACGACCCGTCGGGCCGTGTAGGTACGGCCCTTCGCCTTGCGGCGGTCGTCGGTGGGGAGCGTGGCGACGGCGTACCCGCCACGCGAGTCGTCGGTGACCGAGACGACCGTGGTCAGGGGGTGGACGACGGCGCCGGCCTTCTCGGCCAGGTGCAGATAGTTCTCGTTGAGGGTGTTCTTCGCGCCGTGGCGGCAGCCGGTCATGCACTCGCCGCACTCCGCGCAGGCCTTGCGGGCCGGGCCCGCGCCGCCGAAGTACGGGTCGGGCACCTCCTGGCCCGGCTTCGCCTTCGCCGTGCCGTCGGCGTCCTCGCCGTCGCCGAAGAAGACGCCGACCGGGGCGAGATGGAAGGAGTCGCCGCAGCCCATGCGCTCCGCGGCGGCCTTCAGATGGACGTCGGACGGGGTCATGGTCGGGTTGAGCCGCACGCCCAGCATGCGCCGGGCCTGGTCGTAGAACGGCTTCAGCTCGTCCTGCCAGTCCGTGATGTCCCGCCACTGCGGGTCCTCGAAGAACGGCTTCGGCGGGACGTAGAGGGTGTTGGCGTAGTTGAGGGAGCCGCCGCCGACGCCCGCGCCCGCCAGGACCATGACGTTGCCCAGCAGATGGATGCGCTGGATGCCGTACATGCCGAGTTTCGGCGCCCAGAGGTAGTTCTTGAGGTCCCAGGAGTTCTTGGGGAGGGACTCGCGGGTGAAGCGGCGGCCTGCTTCCAGGACGCCGACCTTGTAGCCCTTTTCGGTGAGGCGCAGGGCGGTCACGGAGCCGCCGAAACCGGAGCCTACGACGATGACGTCGTAGTCGTGAACGTCCTGAGGCACGTGGTCTCCTCGCTGAATCACCGGAACCGGAACGCCTTCATCAGGCGGAGGCTCCTGCTCATGAACTGGGCGTACTTCTCGTCGTCCATGCCCAGGGACGGGGCCATCGGGAGGACCCTCTGGTGGGCGACCGTCTGGGCCTCGGTGTACTTGAGGATGCCCTCGGAGCCGTGGCGGCGGCCGAGGCCCGAGTCCTTCATGCCGCCCATGGGCGACTGGACGCTGCCGTACGCGGGGGCGTAGCCCTCGTTGATGTTGACCGTGCCGGTGCGCAGCCGGGCGGCGACCTCTTGGCCGCGCCGGCCGTTCTTCGTCCAGACCGAGGAGTTCAGGCCGTACGCCGTGGCGTTGGCGCGCTCGATGACCTCGTCCTCGTCCTTGAAGCGGTAGATCGAGACGACCGGGCCGAAGGTCTCCTCGGCGCAGACGGACATCTCCGTTTCGACGCCGTCGAGGATCGTGGGCTCGAAGAAGTACGGGCCGATGTCCGGGCGGGCCGTCCCGCCGGCGAGAATCTTCGCGCCCTTGGCGACCGCCTCCTCCACGTGGCGCGTGACGGTCTCCAGCTGGCGTTCGCCGACCAGGGAGCCCATGTCGGCGCCGTACGCCAGCGACGTGCCCAGGCGCATCGCCCTCGTGCGGGCGGCGAAGCGCTCCAGGAAGGCGTCCGCGATCGACTCGTGGACGTACAGCCGCTCGATGGAGATGCAGAGCTGCCCGGCGGAGGAGAAGCAGGCGCGGACGGCGCCGGCGGCGGCCTTCTCGATGTCGGCGTCCTCCAGCACCAGCATGGCGTTCTTGCCGCCGAGTTCGAGGGAGACGCCGACCAGCCGGGCGGCGGCGCCCCGGGCGACCTCGCGGCCGGTGCGGGTGGAGCCGGTGAAGGAGACGTAGTCGGCGTGCTTGACGACCTCGGGGCCGACGACCGGGCCGTCGCCGAGGACGACCTGGAAGACGTCGGCGGGCAGGCCGGCCTCGATGAGCAGGTCACGGGCCCACAGGGCGGTGAGGCAGGTCTCCGTGTCCGGCTTCATGACGACCGCGTTGCCCGCCACGAAGGCCGGGATCGCGTCGCCGACCGACAGCTCCAGGGGGTAGTTCCAGGGGGCGATCTGGCCGATCACACCGCGCGGGTGGCGCAGTTCGGTGACCTTGGTGAGGGTCGGCATGGCACCGGCGTGCCGCTTGGGCCGGAGGTAGGCGGGGGCCTTGCGGCCGTAGTGCCGGGCGGCGACCGCGACGGCCTGGACCTCCTCGTGGGCGTGCAGCCGTGCCTTTCCGGTCTCCAGCTGGATCAGGTCGAGCACCTCGGCCTGGCGCTCCAGCACCAGGTCGTGGAAGCGGAGCAGGACGGCGGCGCGCTGCCGTACGGGCGTCTGCTCCCACACGGCCTGGGCGGTGCGGGCCAGTTCGAAGGCCTTCGCCACGTCCTCGGGCGTCGACTCGGGGAGTTCGGCCAGCTGCTCCCCGGTGAACGGCGTGTGGTTGGCGGTGCGACCTGAACCGACCACGCCCTTGGTGAGCTGGGCGACCAGCTCCGGGGTGACCACGTCCGCGGCCGTGCGGGCGCCCTCCGGGGCGGGGGCGAGGGGGTTCGTGCCGGTCTGTGCCGTGCCGGTCTTCTCCGGGGCGTGCGCGTCCGTCATGAGCCGCAGGGTATGCCCCGGCGGAGGCTTTGGGTACCCGTCGGTAATACGGCTTCACCGAGTACACACACGACGCCAGTGGCTGCTGGCAACAAACACCCTGATCAGGGCGTTGTGCGGTGACAGTCGGTGTAATTCAGCCTTTTACGATCCCGTACCGAGCCCGAGCCGGTCCCGGGCGCCCCGGAACACCGAGGTGCCTTCCTCCTCCTCCGGCGTGCCCCTGGGCATGTCGACGCGCAGTTCGTACATGCGGTCGTCGCCGGTGCGGATCAGCACGCGCGTGACCCGCCTCGGGCCCTCGTCCGCGTCGTAGGTGGTGTCGGCGAGGGCGGCCTCGTGGCCCTGGACGCTGGTGCGGGTGTAGCGGGTGTCCCCCGGGACGACGGGTTCCTTCCGGGCCTGGTCCATCGGGGAGCCCGGGGCCCGGTCCCAGAGGAGGAGGCGGACCTGGACGGTGCCGCCCCGTTCGTCGCCGTAGAGCACGGTGCGGGGCTGGTCGGTCGCGCTGCCGGTCCGGTCGAGTTCGCGGTAGGGGCGCGGGAGATGGAGGACGGCCGCCAGGTCCGGATCGTGGTGCGGGGTCCAGGTGTCCGCCGTGTCGGCGGTCTGTTCGGCGCTCTCGGCGGTGCCGGCGCCGTCGAGGTGAGTGGCTGCGCCTATGCCGCCGGCGAGCAGTGCGCTGAGGAGGGCGAAGGGGGCGGGGCGGAGGAGGCTCTGGCGCTTCGAGGGCGCGTCGTCCCGCTCCGCGGGGCCGGCCTCCGGGGGTTCGGCGGTCTCCTCAAGCCTCGGCGTCTCCTGCGTGAACTCCGGTATGGGCTCGGCCTCCTGAGACTCCTCGGCCGCCGTCGGCCCCGCCACCGCTTCCAGTTCCTTCGCGACCTCTTCGGCGTCCGGCCGCCCGTCGGGGTCGTGCGCCAGCAGCCGGACGATCAGCGGCCCGAGCGGTCCGGCCCGCTCCGGTTCGGGCGGCTCGGCGGCCCGGATCGCGGCGAGTGTGGCCTCCGGGGTGGTCCGGCGGAACGGCGACGAGCCCTCCACCGCGGCGTACAGCAGGACGCCCAGGGACCACAGGTCGGAGGCGGGCCCGGCGGTACGGCCGGACATCCGCTCGGGGGCGACGAACTCCGGCGAGCCCGCGAACTCCCCGCCGCCCGTGAGGGACTCCTCGCCCTGGACATGGGCCATGCCGATGCCGATGCCGAAGTCGGTGAGGACGACGCGCCGGCCGGGGCCGAGCAGCACATTGGCGGGCTTCACGTCCCGGTGCACGATGCCGACGGAGTGCGCGGCACGCAGGGCGCCGAGGACCGCGAGGCCGATCCGGGCCGCTTCGCGCACGTCGACGGGTCCGCGCCGGAGCGTCTCGTCCAGGGACTCGCCCCGGACCGACTCCATGACGATCCAGGGGAGTCCGTCGAGCGCCTCGGCCGCGTCCAGCTCGTCGGGACCCGAAGGACGCGGGCCCTCGTCCGGCCGCTCCGCCTCGACGACCACGTCGTGGATGGTGACGGCGGCGGGATGGTCGACGCGGGCGGCGGCCCGGGCCTCCCGGTGGAGCCGGTGGGCCGCCCGCCGGTGGCTCTCGTCCTCCGGGCCGCCCGGCAACCGGGGCTGTCTGACGGCGACTTCACGCTGTACGAGCTCGTCGCGGGCCCGCCAGACGGTGCCCGTCCCGCCGGAGCCGATGCGCTCGATCAGCCGGTAGCGCCCACCGATCAGCCGGCCCTGGGCGCCCGCCACGACCCCGTCGTTGCTCATGCCCCATCAGTACCGTGCGGGGCGGGCGATTGTCGACGCGGGTCATTTCCGGGGGTGTTGGCGGAGCGGGTTCAGGTCCCGTCGATGTCCAGGTTCGCGATCGCCGTGCTCGCCACCTCACGTCCGCGCTCGGTGAAGTCGCCCTTGCCCGGGTAGCTGACGGTGAGCTTGTACATGTCGCCGTCGGCGGTCCTGTAGTAGAACATCCGGAGTTCGCGGGGGCGGGGGTTCTCGCTGTCGTCGGTGTCGTAGGAGACGGTGTTCTCGGCGGCCTTCTTGTCCCTGTACGTGGTCACCCTGGGGTTCGTCTTCGGGTTCTCGGGCATGTCCAGGTCGTAGCTGCCGCTGTCCTTGAACCGGCTGTCGTCGTCGTACATCTCGGCGGCCGCGGAGCCCGCGATGTTGCGGCCGGTGTCCTCCGCCTTCTTGTCGAGGGTCAGGCCGATCCAGACGCTGCCGCTCCAGTCGGTGTACGTGACCCAGTGCCCCTGGTCCCTCTCCCGGTCGGGCACGGTCCGCTGGTAGCCGCCGGGAACCGCCAGTGACGCGGCGAGGCCCTTCTCCTGCTTGGTCTGCCAGCCGTCGGGCAAGGGCCCGGCGAACGGGTCCGCGACGACCAGGTACGCCGTCACCGCCGCCGCCACGACCACCGCGCCGAGTCCGGTCCACGCCCGGCGGCCGAGCCGGATGCCCCGGCTTGCGGTGCCCTGGCCCGTGACCTGCCCGACCTGGGTGTGCTGGGCGGTGGGCGGGTTCGCGGCCGCCTCCAGCCGGGCCCGCACCTGTGCGGCGTTCGGGCGGCGGGCCGGGTCCTTGTGCAGCAGGCCCGTGATGACCTCGGCGAGCGGTCCCGGGGCGGAGGCGGGCGGCGCGGGCGTGGCGTTGAGGACGGACTGGAGCGTGGCGGGGGTGTTGCTGCGGCGGAACGGCGAGACGCCCTCCGTCGCCGCGTACAGCACCACGCCCAGGGACCACAGGTCGCTGGCCGGGCCCGGGCGCTGGCCCAGCACCCGCTCCGGCGCGATGTACTCGGGCGAGCCGACGAAGCCGCCGGTGTCGGTCAGGTTGGTCTCGCCCTCGATCTGGGCGATGCCGAAGTCCGTGAGGACGACCCGGTCGTAGCGGCCGAGCAGCACGTTGTCCGGTTTCACATCGCGGTGCAGGATGCCCGCCGCGTGCGCGGCCTCCAGCGCGCCGAGCACCTCAAGGCCGATCCGGGCCGCCTCGCGCGCGGACAGGGTGCCCTCCTGGAGCGCGTCGCCCAGCGACCGTCCCCGCACCAGCTCCATCACGATCCACGGCTGGTCGTCCACCACCGCCACGTCGTGGACGTCGACCACCGCCGGATGATCGAGCCGGGCCGCGGCACGCGCCTCACGACGCATGCGCTCGAAGGCGTTGGCACGTTCGCGCTCGGGAAGATGATCCGGGACGCGGGGCTCCTTGACGGCGACCTCCCGGTCCACCGTCTCGTCCTCGGCCCGCCACACCGTGCCCATGCCGCCGTGCCCGAGCTTGGCGATCAGCCGGTAACGCCCGGCTATGAGGCGCCCGGCACCGGGGTCCTCGGCCGCCTGCGGCGCCGCCGGCGCCGCGCTCTCCGACCGGGGCGGCACGACCTGGGTGGGCGTCGCGTAGGGATTGCCCGGTACCGGTGCCGGCGGGCTGGGCGGTTGCAGAACAAAACTTGTCGGCTCATCGGCCCCGGATCTGGATCCCCCGCTGCTGCTCATGAGGTCATCCATATCGCGCCAAGCGCTTACGTATCCACCAATGCCGCGAACCGGTCACAGACCCGTGACCCTGGCCGGGGCTTATCTCCCGTTTGCGCCGGTAGGAGAGCTGACAGGGGTGGTCGTGGGGGCGGGGGCGCTCGGGGAGGAGGGCCGGGTCGTGGGCGTCCCGGGAGCCGAACTCGTCGGCGTGGGGCCTCCTCCCGGCTCACCGCCCTCGTCCATGAGCAGCGCCGCCGCGGACACCCCGGCCCCGGCCATCGCGGCGACCAGCAGCGCGGCCACGAGCACCCTCCGGGTGGGCTGCCGCATCAGCTGTTCGGCGAGCCGGCCCGGTGGGGGCATGCCCGCAGGCGGTGTGAACGGCTGCCGGCCCGCGGTGTCGTGCGGTGTTCCGCGCGACCGGCCGCGCGGTGTGTCCCGGAGCGTCGGCATGTACCCGGGCGGCGGCGCCTCCGGTGTCCGGCCCGTGTCGCGAAAGGCCCGCAGCATCCGCTCCGCCCGGTCCGCGTCCAGCCGCCGGTCCGGGTCGCGTTCGAGCAGTCCCTGTACGACGGGCAGGAGCGGTCCGGCCTGCGCGGGTGGCCGGATCTCGGCGGCGACGACCGCGTGCAGGATGCCGCCCAACGAGTCGCGGCGGAACGGCGACTCGCCGCTGAGAGCCGCGCACAGCAGCGCGCCCAGCGACCACAGGTCGGACTCGGGCCCGGTCCTGGCCCCGGACATCCGCTCGGGCGCGGTGTACTCGGGCGAGCCGACGAAGGAGTTGTTCTCGGTGAGGGTGGGCGTTCCGGCGACCTGGGCGATGCCGAAGTCGGTCAGGAGGACGCGGTCGGTGCCGGTCTCCAGCAGCACGTTGTCCGGCTTGAGGTCGCGGTGCAGCACACCGGCCGCGTGCGCGGCGCTCAGCGCGCCGAGCAGGGCGATGCCGATGCGGGCCGCTTCGGAGGCGTCGACCGGGCCATGATGGGCGAGCCGGTCGGCGAGCGAGCCGCCCTCGATCAGCTCCATGACGATGTACGGGCGTTCGTCGTCCTCGACGACGTCATGGACGACGATGATGTGCGGATGGCTCAGCTGGGCGACGGCCCGGGCCTCGCGCAGCGTACGGTCCCGCTGCCGGCGCGCCTCCGCCGCGGAGAGCGTCTCGTCGTAGGGGAGCTCCTTGACGGCCACGCCCCGGCCGAGCAGCTGGTCGGTCGCCCGCCACACCACGCCCATGCCACCGCGCCCGAGTCTCTCCTCGAACCGGTAGCGGCCCGCGATGACACGCGTGTTGTGCCCCTCGGTCCCCATGCGGCAATCATGCCCCACCGGACGGATCGGCTCCGGGGCCGCGGCCGCGGGTGGCCGAAACAGGGGCCCGTGTCAGCGGGGCGCCACGTCAGGAGGCCCTTGTGTCAGGAGGTCTTCTCCTGCCAGCCCTGGAGCAGCGAGGTGAACTGCTTGCGCGCCTTCGCCCAGTCCTCCACCGGCGACGACATGTAGAGCGCGTACTCGGTGCCGTCGCGGGCGACGTACGTCTCCTCGATGGCGCGGCGCGGGCCGGGGAACGGGGTGTCCTTCGCGCGCGCGGTCCAGGTGTACTCCCACAGCGCGCCGCCCCGGTCACGGTAGACGTTGCGCTCCAGCGTGATCCGCCGGTAGTCGACCAGATCCTTGATCTGCTGCTCCAGGTCGAGCTGGTGCGCGTAGGGGTCGGCGAAGTCCGGGGAGGTGTCGATGGCGATGCGCACGAAGTGCCGTCCGCCGTCGGGCGTGTAGTCGATCTGCTTGAGTTCGCCCTGCGGACCGAAGGGCTTGCGCTTCCAGCCCTTCGGCAGGGAGAGGCTGAAACCCGCGGGGTCGTCGTGGCGGACCCAGCTGTCGGGAACCGATCCCGCGGGCTGCTGCGGGCTCGTGGGACTCGCCGATCCGGAGGCTCCGCCCGGCGTCTGCCGGCCCTCGTCCCACTGCTGCAGCACCACGGCGGTGCCCCCGCCGATGATGGCCGCGAGCGCGACGACGAGGGCGAGCGTACGCAGCCGGCGGCGCCGGCCCGAACCGGTCCGCTGCGGCCCGGACGCCTGCGGGCCCGTCGCCGTCGTACCGATGGTGGTGGGACCGGTCGTCGGATGGCCGGCGACGGGGGTCCCGGACGCCGGCGTCCCGGGGGCCGGGGCACCGGTGGCGGGGGTGCCGGCCAGCGGCGGGAGCGGTGTGCGGGTGTGCGAACCGGAGCCGGTGCCGGACGGGCCCGTGCCCATGCCGGTCGTGCCCGTGCCCGCGGTGCCCATGCCGCTGTGGACGTCCCGGTACGGCGTCCCCCCGTACTGCGTCGGGACGTACGCCTGTGCCCCGCTCGGCCGCCGCCCCTCCGCCGCCTCGGCGAACATCTGCTCAGCCTCGGACGCGTCGGGCCGGGTGGCCGGATCCTTGCGCAGCAGGGCGTTGATGACGGGGGCGAGCGGACCGGCGTGCTGCAGCTGGGCGGCCTCTTCCTCGACGACCGCCTGCATGGTGGTCAGCGGGGTGGTGCGGCGGAACGGCGACCGGCCCTCCACCGCCGTGTAGAGCGTCGCCGCGAGTGCCCACAGGTCGGAGGACGGACCCGGGTCGTGGCCGCGCACCCGCTCGGGCGCCAGGTAGTCGACGGAGCCGACGACCTCTCCGGTCCGGGTGATGGTGGTGTCGCCCTCGATCTGGGCGATGCCGAAGTCGGTGAGCAGGACGCGTCCGTCCCGGCCGAGGAGGACGTTGCCCGGCTTGACGTCGCGGTGCAGGACACCGGCGGTGTGCGCGGCGCGCAGGGCCCGCAGCACCCAGAGGCCGATGCGTGCCGCCTCGCGCGGCTCGACGCGCCCCTCCTCCTTGACCGCGTCGGCCAGCGAACGGCCCTCGACCAGCTCCATCACGATCCACGGGCGGCCGTCGTGCTCCAGCACGTCGTGCACCGTGACGACCGCCGAGTGGTTGATCCGGGCGGCGGCCCGTGCCTCCGCCCGGGTGCGCGCCAGCAGGATGGCCTGTTCGCTCTCGGAGACGTAGAGGGCCGCGGTCAACTCCTTGATGGCGACGGACCGGTGCAGCACCTCGTCATGGGCGCGCCACACCCGGCCCATGCCGCCGCTGCCGATGGAGTCGGCGAGCCGGTAGCGGCCCGCGACGAGCTGGCCCTGCATCTGATTCACGTTGCCCCGCAATGGTCTTGACAGGGTCAGCGTAAGGACCCGCCCCTCCCCAGGGAACAAGCGGGGTACCACGGTGACCGCACTGTGACGGTTGTCGCCTGTCGGGACGCGAGGCAACCAGAGGTTGAACTACCGCGTACAGGCGGCGCGCCGGGCGCTCAGCCCGTCGCCTTGTAGGTCGCCGCCGCCTGCTCGTACAGCCGCGTCACCTCGTCCCGCTCGGCCTCCGGCCCGCGCACCTGGACCACGTGGTACCGCCCCTCGACCAGCATCGCGAGGTTGCGCACATACAGCTCGCCCCCGTCGCCGCCGGTCCAGGTGAACTGCCCCTCGGCCATGGTCCGCCCGCCCACCTCGATCGTCTTCAGACCGGTGGAGGTGGCCCAGCTGGAGTCGCGGTACGGCTGCAACTCGCGCTCCTTCTCCCGCTGGTAGGCCATCGGATCACGGCCGAACTCCGCGGCGCTGTCCCGGCCCGGTACGACGATGAGCTCGAAGTCGCCCTTCGCGTAGACGACCTGGCCGCTGCCGTTGCGCGGGGTGTGTCCCCAGCCCTTGGCGACGGCGACCTGGAAGCCCGCCGCGTCCTTGCGCAGGGTGAAGCCGTCGGCGGCATCGGGGCCCGCGGTCTGGGTCTCGGCGGAACCGGCCGACGTCGACGGGCCCTTCCCCGGCTCGGGCGAGGTCTGGTCGGGCCGGGGCTCGCTGCTGGCGTCGGGCTCGGGTGCCTGGCTGACCTCACCGGCGGAACCGGTGCGGTCCGTGCCGCCCGTGCCTTCCGCGCCGTCGGTCTTCGACTTGGGCATGAAGAGCATGGCGTAGGCGATCGCGGCGGCCATCACGAGCAGGACCAGCAGGAGCAGGGTGCGGCCGAGCCGGTTCGGCGACCGGGACTCGCGCTTGGCCCGTTTGTGCCGCCCGTGGTGCGCGGGCAACCCGGCCTTGCGCCTGCGCACGAGCTCGCCCCGGCGGCGTACGACGGGCAGCCGGCTCGCGTCGACGGGCGGTGCCGCGACGACGTGTACCCCGGCCTCCGGCTCGGGCGCCGAGCGGACGAGCGAGCGCAGCCAGCCGCGCAGCTCCTCGAAGTCGAGTCGCTCGGTGGGGTCCTGACGCAGCAGCGACTCCACGACCGGCCGCAGCGGCCCGCACTCCTCGGCGTAGGCGGGCGGTTCGGCGCACACCAGCTGCACCAGCTCGGCCGTCGACTCCTCCGGGTAGGGCGCATGCCCCTGTACGGCCCTGAAGAGCAGCGCGCCGAGCGCCCACAGGTCGGTCGCGGGACCGATCGGGGCGGCCAACTGCCAGTTCTCGTGCACGGGTCCGGCCTGCTCGGGCGCCCAGCGCTCCGTCACGGGACCCACCACGGCCATCCGCGCCTGCCGCGCCCGCTCGGCGGCCAGGGCCGTGGCCGGGCCGCGCCGGGGTGCGGGGGTCTCGGCGACCAGTTCGTCCCATCGGGCGGGCGAGCCCTGGGCGGAGGGGTCCGGGGCCGGCGGGAGAGCCGCCTGCTCCTGCCCCTGCGGCAGGGGCGCTCCGCCGGTTCCGCCCCGGGGCGTGGCGCCGTGCCAGGCGGTCGTCCGGGGGGCGCCGCCGACGCCGTAGGGGTCGGCTATCCGGCCCGGCGGAGCCGCACCGGGTGCCGTGCCCTGCCCGGGGATGTACGGCGACTGCGCCGAGCCGTTGCTGTGGGGCGCGGGCCCGCCGTCCGGGGCGGACCGGGCACCGGGCAGTGCGGCCCGGCCGCCCTCCTGCGCCTCCTGGACGCGTGCGGCGGCCCGGGCACCGGCCCGGTAGGCGGCGATCGCCCCGGCGCGCGCGACCCGTGGGTCACCGCTGTCGTCCACACTCCTGCGGGCGGGCACGGCCGGGCCCCGGCCCGCCGTGTCGCTCCCGGCCGCGGGCAGTCCCCTGGACTCGCGCGCCTCTATGGCGGCTCGCCGCGCGGCCTCGGGATCGGCCGCGCCACCGAGGCCGGCCGGGGCGCCGCCACCCGGACCTCGGACGGCGCCACCGCCGCCCTCGTGGTCCGGGCCCTGCTCAAGCTCCTCGGAGGGCGGCACCGGGTCGTACCCGCACAGCGCCTCCTCCGCCGCGCCCACCGCGAGACCGGTCAGCATCACCCGGCCGTCGTCGCAGACGAGCACCGTCCGCGCCGTGACGTTCCGGTGCACCCAGCCGTGGGCGTGCAAAACCCGCAGCGCCATGAGGACGTCGGAGGCGACCTCGGCCGCCCGGTACGGCGTCAGCGGCTTCTCGGCGAGCAGCGCCGCCAGCGGACGCGCGGACACCAGCTCGCTGACGATCCACAGCGAACCGCCCTCGGCGAACACGTCGAAGACCTGGTCGAGCCGCGGATGGTCGGGAATGGCGGCGGCGGCCTGCGCGGCGTCGACCGCGCGCCGTACCACCGGGTCCGTGGGCCGCCGGGGGCCCGGACGCGTGCCGGACCGTCGCGCGCCACCGTCGCGCGCGGTGAAGCCGTCGGGCAGTCCCTCCGCGTCGAGGACCTCCGCCTCGACCACCTCGGGCAACGGCACCTGCCTGACCAGGACTTCCTGTCCGCTGTAGGTGTCGAAGGCCCGGGTCTCGGTGAGTTCGTATTCGTCGGACGGCGGCAGCGGCAGGCGGTAGCGGTCGGCGAGTACCCGGCCCGCATAGTCGTCCACGTTGCCTCCCCCGTCAGCCCGGTCGGTCACATCCGTTCGCCCCACGGTCCGTTCCGGCTGCGCACGGACCGCAAATATTTACGATACGTGCCGCAGGCAACCCGCAATGTGGGGATGCCAGATCTGCCTCCCCAAACCCGGGGACCCTCATGCTCAGGACTTGGGTTCGAAGGTCTTGGTCAGCGTGGCCCAGGTGTCCTTGCGTGAGTCGCCGTCCCAGTCGGCCGCCTTCGCCGTGTACATCAGCGCGTAGCCCTGGGAGTCGTCGACGACGAACCCGCGGTCGATGGTCCGGTACCGGGTGCCGCTCTCGCGGTAGGTGAACTCCCAGTCGGCCGTGTTCCAGCCGCGGTAGTCCACCTTCTCTATTCGGATCTTCTTGTACTCCGCGCGCTGCATGTAGCGCTCCTGGCTCTTCCAGTCCGCCACCGGGTCGCCCTTGGGCGTGGACGTCCAGGCGATGAGCAGCTTCTGCCCGTCGGGCCCGGTGAACCGGTCGCCGGCGGAGCCCGTGGACTGGAACTTCCAGCCCTTCGGCAGGCCTATCGAGTACCCCTGGTTCCCCTCGTGAGTCGACTCCGCCGCGGTGCCCTTTCCGGCGGACCCGCTGTCACCCTCGCCGGCGGATCCGCTCGCCCCGCCGCTCGGTTCGGTGTTCGAGGAGGGCCCCGACGGCCCGGGCTGCGTCGCGGTGTTGTCGGTGCGCGTGCCGTCCTTCTCGTCGCCCTTGGTGTCGGCGCTGCCCGACGCGGTGGCGACGGTCTTGCCGCCGCTCTCGCCCGCCCCGTTCGAGCCCTCGTCGCCCCCGCTGAACGCGATGGTGAGCACCGTGCCGAGCACGGCGAGCACCACGACCACGGCGATGATCATCAGGGTTCGCCGCGACACCACGTCGGTGAGCGGCGCCCGGGGCACCTGCCGGGGCGGCAGGTCCGGCGGCGGCATGACGGGCCACCCCGAACTCCGTCCCTCGGAGGTCGCCTTCGCGTCCTGCTTGCCCCGCTCACCGGACCCGGAGGCCGCCGCCCCCGAGGCCTGCTTCGGACCCGACTTCGAAACGGCCGCGCCCCCGGCGGCCGCCTCGCCCTTCGGTCCGGGGGCGGCCTTGGCGTCCTCAGTCTCGGTGCGGGTCGCCGCCGACGCCGCGGCCGGTCCGGCCGCGGCCTTGCGCACGGAGCGCAGCGCCCCGCGCAGCCGCTCCCCGGCCTCCTCGCCGCGCTTGTTCCCGGCGCCCGAGGAACTGCCCTTGCGCGACGCCTTGTCCGGCTGTGCCGGCAGCGGCACGACCTTCGTCGCGTCCATCGGCTCCGGCTCGGCCGTCTCCGGCGCGTGGATGACGGCGTTCAGCATCGCCCGGGCACCCGCGTCGTCGAGCCGCTTGGCGGGGTCCTTGGTGAGCAGTCCGTGGATGACGTCCGTCAGCGGGCCCGCGTTCTTCGGCTCCTCCAGCGGCTCGGTCATCACCGCGGTGAGGGTCGCTATGGCCGATCCCTTGTCGTACGGCGGCGCTCCCTCCACCGACGCGTACAGCAGCCCGCCGAGCGACCACAGGTCGGCGGCCGGGCCCGGCTTGTGCCCGCGCGCCCGCTCCGGGGAGATGTAGGAGGGCGCGCCGACGAGCATGCCGGTCGAGGTGATGGACGGGTCGCCCTCGACCTGGGCGATACCGAAGTCGGTGAGCACGACCCGGCCGTCCTCGGAGATCAGCACGTTCGACGGCTTCACGTCGCGGTGCAGAATGCCCTCGCGGTGCGCGGACCGCAGCACGTCGAGGACGGCGAGCCCGACCTCCGCGGCCCTCTTCGGCTCGAGGAGGCCGTCCTCCCGGATGGCCTCGGCGAGCGACTTGCCCTCGACGAGCTCCATCACGATCCAGGGCCGGTCGTCCTCCTGGACCACGTCGAACACGGTCACGGCGCTGTTGTTGCGGATCCGCGCGATCGCCTTGGCCTCGCGCAGCGTCCGCGTGATCAGCCGCCGCTTCTCCTCCTGGTCGATGTTCGTCGGGAACCGCAGCTCCTTGACGGCGACCGTCCGCCCCAGCGTCTCGTCCTCGGCCCGCCACACGGTGCCCATGCCGCCGCGGCCGAGCACCTCGCCCAGCCGGTAACGCCCGGCCAGGAGACGCTCCCTGTTGTCCTGACGAGTGTCCTGACGAGATGTGCCCGCCGCCCGCTCCGCCTCCGACATGCGTCCCCTCATACAACCCGCCCTGACAGAGCCTCCATTGTCTCTCACCCGACAAGTGCGCCGTGCCCAGGGGGCCCCTGGGCACCGGGGCGCCGGGCCCGTCCACCCGGAACCCGGGTGTGCCGCGCCCCTCGCCGCCTTGCATGATGGGCCCTGACGAGGGAGGAGCCCGCATGCCGCCGTTTCGGACGTTGCTGGCCCTGCCGGTGTCCGTCGCCGTCCTCGGACTGCCGCCGGCCGACTCCTCGGCCCTCTCGGCCCCGCCCACGGACGCGGTGCTGCCGCTGCTCGTGACCCGGGGCAAGGCTCCCGCCGCGGCCCTGCTGACCCGGGAAGGGCGCACCACCCGCTATGCCCAGGCCGGTCCCGGAATCGCCCGGTCGGACCACTTCCGCGCCGGCAGCATCACGAAGACGTTCATCGCGACGGTCGTGCTGCAACTGGCCGCCGAGCACCGGCTGTCGCTGTCCGACACGGTGGAGCGGCACCTGCCCGGCCTGGTGCGGGGAGCGGGCAACGACGGCCGCGCGCTGACCCTGCGCTCCCTGCTCACCCACACCAGCGGCCTGTACGACTTCGCCGCGGACACCGGCGGAACGGTACCCGTCACACCCCATCAGGCCGTACGCATCGCCCTCACCCACCCTCCGGCCGCGCGCGGCCGCTTCTCCTACTCGAACACCAACTACGTCCTGCTCGGTCTGGTCATCCAGCAGGTGACCGGCGACTCGTACGCCGCCGAGGCCGAGCGCCGCATCATCACTCCGCTGCGTCTGACGGGCACCTCCTTCCCCGGCTCCCGCTCCTCGCTGCCCTCTCCGCACGGCCGCGCCTACGCCGCCGACGGAACCGACGTCACCGATCTCGACCCGCGGGTGGCCGGGGCCGCGGGCGAGCTGGTGACCACGCTCGCCGATCTGGACCGCTTCTACGCGGCCCTGCTCAGCGGGCGGCTGCTGCCCCCGCACTGGCTGCGCGAGATGCTCGACACCCGTGCCGCACACGGCGCGTACGGCATGGGGCTGCTCCCCGAGAAACTTCCGTGCGGCACCACGGTGTGGGGGCACAACGGGCACATATCCGGCAGCTATGTGCGCACCGCGGCCACCGTCGACGGCCGGCGTGTCCTCACCCTCCGCGTGAACACGGACGCGATCGCCGATCCCGACCTCGAACCCGCGGTGCTCGCGGCCGAGTTCTGCCCCCGCACCTCGTAGAACGACCGGGCCCCGAACGGAGATCCCAGCTCACGACACTCGTTCGAGTGACGCGCCTACCGGGGCCTACCGGGACCTACCGGGGCACGATGTCCGGCGCCCCCAGCCGCGCCGCGTCCGCCGTGAGGTCGTCGGGCTGCCGCTGCGACTCCCGCTCGGCCTCGACCCGCTTCTGGTAGTGCTCGACCTCGCGCTCGATCTGGTCCTTTTCCCAGCCGAGCACGGGCGCCATCAGCCCGGCGGCGTCGCGTGCGCTGCGGCTGCCCCGGTCGAAGGTCTCGATCGAGATGCGCGTCCGCCGGGTCAGCACGTCGTCCAGATGCCGCGCCCCCTCGTGCGAGGCCGCGTAGACGATCTCGGCGCGCAGATAGTCGTCGGCCGCCGCCAGGGGCTCGCCCAGCGACGGGTCCTCGGCGATGAGCTCCAGAAGCTCCTCGGTCATCGCCCCGTACCGGTTCAGCAGGTGCTCCACGCGCACCACGTGCAGTCCGGTCCGGGCGGCGATCCGCGCCCGCGCGTTCCACAGCGCCCGGTAGCCCTCGGCGCCCAGCAGCGGCACGTCCTCGGTGACGCACTCGGCGACGCGCATGTCGAGCCCGTGCACCGCCGCGTCCACCGCGTCCTTGGCCATGACCCGGTACGTCGTGTACTTGCCGCCCGCCACGACGACGAGCCCGGGCACCGGGTGCGCCACGGTGTGCTCGCGCGACAGCTTGCTGGTGGCGTCCGACTCGCCCGCGAGCAGCGGCCGCAGCCCCGCGTACACGCCCTGGACGTCGTCCCTGGTGAGGGGCACCGCGAGCACCGAGTTCACATGTTCCAGCAGGTAGTCGATGTCCGCGCTGGACGCGGCCGGGTGGGCCTTGTCGAGGTCCCAGTCGGTGTCCGTGGTGCCGACGATCCAGTGCCGGCCCCAGGGGATGACGAACAGCACGGACTTCTCCGTGCGCAGGATCAGCCCGGTCGTGGAGTGGATCCGGTCGCGCGGCACGACCAGGTGGATGCCCTTGGAGGCCCGGACGTGGAACTGGCCGCGCTCCCCGACCATGGCCTGGGTGTCGTCCGTCCACACACCGGTGGCGTTGACGACCTGCTTGGCGCGGATCTCGTACTCCCCGCCCCCCTCGACGTCCTGCACCCGCGCGCCGACGACCCGCTCACCCTCGCGCAGGAAGCCCGTCACCCGCGCGCGGTTGGCGGCTTTAGCGCCGTACGCCACCGCCGTGCGCACCAGGTTGGTCACATAGCGGGCGTCGTCCATCTGGGCGTCGTAGTACTGGAGCGCCCCGACCAGCGCGTCCTTCTTCAAGCAGGGCGCCACGCGCAGGGCGTGAGAGCGGGTCAGGTGGCGGTGCATCGGCAGGCCCCGGCCATGGCCGCGTGCCATGGACATGGCGTCGTACATCGCGACGCCCGACCCGGCGTAGAGCCGCTCCCAGCCCTTGTGCTGCAGCGGGTACAGGAACGGCACGGGCTTCACCAGGTGCGGGGCGAGCCGCTCCAGCAGCAGGCCGCGCTCCTTCAGCGCCTCCCTGACGAGCGCGAAGTCGAGCATCTCCAGATAGCGCAGACCGCCGTGGATCAGTTTGCTGGACCGGCTGGAGGTGCCCGAGGCCCAGTCGCGGGCCTCGACCAGGCCCGTGGCGAGGCCCCGGGTCACGGCGTCGAGGGCGGTGCCCGCACCGACCACGCCCGCGCCCACGACCAGCACGTCCAGCTCTCGCTCGGCCATGGATGCCAGTGACTCGGCTCGCTGCTCCGGCCCGAGTGTCGCTGTCCTCACGCTGCCTCCCGCTCATCGGTCGCGCCGGCCGCACCCGTCGGGTGAAGCCCCGTCCGTACCCCCCATGCCCAAATTCTGACCGGGTTGCCCGACTTCAGCCACCACGGGCCCTCAGCCTGTGGACAACCCGCACGGAACACTCACCGAAACTCGGCCAGGCAATCCCACATAACGGTCATATTTACTCCTAGTCTGACATTGCACTCGCCCGTCCTGTCCACAGGGCTTGCGCACCTGTCCCACTTCGGCTACGGGAAGGACGGCCTCGCCGTGCCCGCAGATCTCGCCGTCATCGGACTCGGCCCTTACGGCCTGCCCGTGGCTCAGGCCGCCGTCGCCGCCGGCATCCCCACCATCGGCTACCGGACCGGACCCGAGACCGGTTCCCTCAGCCCCGCCGAACTGCGCCGCATGCTCGCGAAGGGCTTCCGGCCGACCACGAACGCCGCCGAGCTCGGCAGGGTGCGCACCGCGGTGATCTGCGCACCGACCCCGCCGGGCACGGACGGAGGGCTCGATCTGAGCCAGGTGGAGACGGCCGCCCGCACCCTGGCCGCCCATCTGCGCCCGCACACCACCGTGATCCTGGAGTCACCTGTGTACCCCGGGGCGACGGAGGAATTCCTGCGCCCGCTCCTCGAGGAGGGCTCGGGCCTGCGGGCGGGCCGCGACTTCCACCTCGCCCACTCCCCCAGCCGCGTCGACCCCGGCAACCGCGACTTCACCCCCGCCGGCACCCCGCAGGTCATCGGCGGCCTCACCCCGGCCTGCACCGAGTCGGCCGCCGCCTTCTACGGACGGCTCACGGACAAGGTGGTACGCGCGCGTGGACTGCGCGAGGCGGAGACCGTGCAGCTGCTGGAGACCAACTACCGGCACGTCAACATCGCCCTCGTCAACGAGATGGCCGCGCTCTGCCACGACCTGGGCGTCGACCTGTGGGACGTGATCCGCTGCGCGGAGACCAAGCCGTACGGCTTCCAGGCCTTCCGCCCCGGCCCGGGCGTCGGCGGCCACACCTTCCCGCAGGACCTGACCGCCCACGGCGGCCGCAGTCTGCGCATGGTGGAACTGGCCCAGAAGGTCAACAGCCGGATGCCCCGCTACGTCGTCCAGCGCGGCGCCCAGCTCCTCAACGAGCACGGCAAGTCGGCGCGCGGCGCCCGCGTGCTGCTCCTGGGCGTCACCTACAAGCCCGACCTCGCCGACCTCCAGGGCACCCCCGCCGAGGAGATCGCCCTGCGTCTGACGGACCTGGGCGCGTCGGTCAGCTACCACGACCCTTACGTCCCCGACTGGAGCGTCCTCGACCGCCCCGTCCCCCGGGCGGACTCGCTCTACGAAGCGGCCGCCGACGCGGATCTGACCATCCTGCTCCAGCAGCACCGCACGTACGACCTCCAGGGCCTGTCGGTGAAGGCGCAGCTGCTCCTGGACACACGAGGGGCGACACCCATGGGTGCCGCCCACCGTCTGTGACGTCGTATCCGGGGCCTACCGCCGGTGCTGCGAGTCCGCCACCGTCACCTCGACGCGCTGGAACTCCTTCAGCTCGCTGTAGCCGGTGGTGGCCATGGCGCGGCGCAGGGCGCCGAAGAGGTTCATCGAGCCGTCGGGGGTGTGGGACGGGCCGGTGAGGATCTCCTCGATGGTCCCGACCGTGCCGAGGTCGACCTTCTTGCCGCGCGGCAGCTCCTCGTTCACGGCCTCCATGCCCCAGTGGTGCCCCTTGCCCGGACCGTCGGTCGCGCGCGCGAGCGGGGAGCCCATCATGACCGCGTCGGCACCGCAGGCGATCGCCTTGGGCAGGTCGCCGGACCAGCCGACACCGCCGTCCGCGATCACGTGCACGTACCGGCCGCCGGACTCGTCCATGTAGTCACGGCGCGCGGCCGCGACGTCGGCGACCGCCGTCGCCATGGGGACCTGGATGCCGAGCACATTGCGCGTGGTGTGCGCGGCGCCGCCGCCGAAGCCGACCAGCACACCGGCCGCGCCGGTGCGCATCAGGTGCAGGGCCGCGGTGTACGTGGCGCAGCCGCCGACGATCACCGGGACGTCCAGCTCGTAGATGAACTGCTTCAGGTTCAGCGGCTCGGACGCGCCGGAGACGTGCTCCGCCGAGACCGTCGTACCGCGGATGACGAAGATGTCCACGCCCGCGTCGACGACGGCCTTGGAGAACTGGGCCGTGCGCTGCGGGGAGAGCGCGGCGGCCGTGACCACGCCCGAGTCGCGCACCTCCTTGATGCGGGCGCCGATCAGCTCCTCCTTGATCGGCGCGGCGTAGATCTCCTGGAGGCGCCGGGTCGCCGCCTCGGCGGGCAGCTCGGCGATCTCGTCCAGCAGCGGCTGCGGGTCCTCGTGGCGCGTCCACAGGCCCTCGAGGTTCAGCACGCCGAGGCCGCCGAGCTCGCCGATGCGGATGGCGGTGGCCGGGGAGACGACCGAGTCCATGGGGGCGGCCAGGAACGGCAGCTCGAAGCGGTAGGCGTCGATCTGCCAGGCGATCGAGACCTCCTTCGGGTCCCGCGTACGGCGGCTGGGGACGACGGCGATGTCGTCGAAGGCGTACGCCCGGCGGCCGCGCTTGCCGCGCCCGATCTCGATCTCAGTCACGTTTGTGGCCTTTCCCTGATGCGTTGCAGCGTCTTCCAGTATCGCCGACGGGCACGACAGGGGCGGTCCCGGATGCTCCGGGACCGCCCCTGGTCCGTCTCACGCGCGCGTGCGGGTCACTTGCTACGGCTGTAGTTGGGCGCCTCGACCGTCATCTGGATGTCGTGCGGGTGGCTCTCCTTGAGGCCCGCGGACGTGATCCGGACGAAACGGCCGTTGTCCTGGAGGTCCGGCACCGTGCGGCCGCCGACGTAGAACATCGACTGGCGCAGGCCGCCGACCAGCTGGTGGACGACCGAGGAGAGCGGGCCGCGGTAGGGCACCTGGCCCTCGATGCCCTCGGGGACCAGCTGCTCGTCGGAGGCGACGCCCTCCTGGAAGTAGCGGTCCTTGGAGAAGGACTTGCGGTCGCCGCGGGTCTGCATGGCGCCCAGAGAGCCCATGCCGCGGTACGACTTGAACTGCTTGCCGTTGATGAAGAGCAGCTCGCCCGGCGACTCCTCGCAGCCGGCCAGCAGCGAGCCCAGCATCACGGTGTCCGCGCCGGCGACCAGGGCCTTGGCGATGTCGCCGGAGTACTGCAGACCGCCGTCGCCGATGACCGGGACACCGGCCTCCTTGGCGGCGAGAGCGGCCTCGTAGATGGCCGTGACCTGCGGGACACCGACACCGGCGACCACACGGGTGGTGCAGATGGAGCCGGGGCCGACACCGACCTTGATGCCGTCGACGCCCGCGTCGACCAGGGCCTTGGCACCGTCGCGCGTGGCGATGTTGCCGCCGATGACATCGACACCGTTCGCGTTCGACTTGATCTTGGCGACCATGTCGCCGACCAGCCGGGAGTGGCCGTGCGCGGTGTCGACGACGATGAAGTCGACGCCCGCCTCGATCAGGGCCTGGGCCCGCTCGTAGGAGTCACCCGCGACACCGACGGCGGCACCGACGAGGAGGCGGCCCTCCGCGTCCTTTGCGGCGCTCGGGTACTTCTCCGCCTTGACGAAGTCCTTGACGGTGATCAGGCCCTTGAGGACGCCGTCGTCGTCGACCAGCGGCAGCTTCTCGATCTTGTGCTTGCGCAGCAGCTCCATGGCCTCGACACCGGAGATGCCGACCTTGCCGGTGACCAGCGGCATCGGCGTCATGACCTCCCGGACCCGGCGGGTGCGGTCGGTCTCGAAGGCCATGTCGCGGTTGGTGACGATGCCGAGCAGCTTCTTGGCGGGGTCGGTGACCGGGACGCCGCTGATGCGGAACTTGGCGCACAGCGCGTCGGCCTCGGCAAGCGTGGCGTCCGGGTGGACCGTGATCGGGTCGGCCACCATGCCCGACTCGGACCGCTTCACCAGGTCGACCTGGTTGGCCTGGTCCTCGATGGACAGATTGCGGTGCAGCACGCCGACGCCGCCCTGGCGAGCCATCGCGATCGCCATGCGCGACTCGGTGACCTTGTCCATGGCGGCGGACAGCAGCGGGATGTTGACCCGCACGTTCTTCGAGACGTACGAGGCGGTGTCGATCTCGTCGGGAGCCATGTCCGACGCGCCCGGCAGCAGCAGCACGTCGTCGTAGGTCAGCCCGAGTGTCGCGAATTTTCCGGGCACTCCGTCGACGTTTGCAGTCATGACACCTTCCCCAAATGGCCTTGATCGGTGCGGATGTCCATGCTAACGGGAAGCGCGGCTGTCTCATTCCACGGTTCCGGTCGGCTCGGGGCTTCGTATGTTCGTACGGAGGCCACGCACCACCTGTTCAACCAAGGGCTGCTGAAGGCCTACTGCTCGGCGAGCGCCCGCAGCCGGCTCAGCGCCCGGTGCTGCGCCACCCGGACGGCGCCGGGTGACATTCCCAACATCTGGCCCGTCTCCTCGGCCGTGAGCCCCACCGCGATGCGCAGCAGCAGCAGCTCCCGCTGGTTCTCGGGCAGGTTGGCCAGGAGCTTCTTGGCCCATGCCGCGTCACTGCTCAGCAGCGCGCGTTCTTCCGGTCCCAGGGAGTCGTCGGGGCGCTCGGGCATCTCGTCGGAGGGGATGGCCGTCGAGCCGGGGTGGCGCATCGCCGCGCGCTGCAGGTCGGCGACCTTGTGCGCGGCGATGGCGAAGACGAACGCCTCGAAGGGACGCCCGGTGTCCCGGTAGCGGGGCAGCGCGAGGAGCACCGCCACGCACACCTCCTGGGCGAGGTCCTCCACGAAGTGCCTGGCATCGCCGGGGAGACGGGACAGCCGGGTGCGGCAGTAGCGCAGCGCCAGGGGGTGGACATGGGCGAGCAGATCGTGCGTGGCCTGCTCGTCCCCGTCGACGGCGCGGTGGACGAGCGCGCCGATCGCCCCTTGGGCATTGACCGCCTCGTCATCGCGCATCGGTCCATGGTGCCCTGCGGCCACCGGGTCCGCGGCACCGCGCCCGTTGTTGTGCACCGAAGCGTTATGAGCAGGTGCGCCGGCACTCATCCCCTGCGCCCTCCCCTTCCGCTCGACCGACTCGTCCCCGAGGAACTCCACACCCTCAAGGATGCGGCATCCGCGGCGAAACAAGCAGCGGGCACCCGGCGGACACCCGGGCCGACCCCGCCCACCTGCCTCTTCGCGCCCCCATTGCGACCACCGCCACACGCGCGGCCGCCCTCAGGACCTGCCGTTCGGATCGTCCGGGAGCCGAGCGGCCCCGCAGGCACCCCGCCGAGCTGTCGCACGCGTGCGTACGGCTCGCGCGGGGGCATCCGCATGCCCCCGCCGCCCGGCCCGCGCCGGGTGCCTCGCGCCGAAGCCGACCCGATCCGAAGGACAGGTTGAGGGCCTGTCATTTGGATCACGCCGCAGACGCGGGCCCTGGCACGCGCATCTGCCGCGTTGTCGTCGGTTGCCGATGCTCCGCATCGCCGCCGTCCTCCGCCTTGCAGCTGCACGCACCAGACCCCGCTCACCGGCGCCGACAAGACGCCGTCAGTTCCCTGCGCCCTGATCCAAACGACAGGCCCTAGCGCACCAGGCCCCACCGGAAGCCGAGCGCCACGGCGTGGGCCCGGTCCGAGGCGCCGAGCTTCTTGAACAGGCGCCGGGCGTGGGTCTTGACGGTGTCCTCGGAGAGGAACAGCTCGCGGCCGATCTCCGCGTTCGAGCGGCCGTGGCTCATGCCTTCGAGGACCTGGATCTCACGCGCCGTGAGCGTGGGCGCGGCGCCCATCTCGGCCGAGCGCAGCCGGCGTGGGGCGAGCCGCCAGGTCGGGTCGGCCAGGGCCTGCGTCACCGTCGCGCGCAGCTCGGCGCGGGAGGCGTCCTTGTGCAGATAGCCGCGGGCACCGGCGGCGACCGCGAGGGCCACGCCGTCCAGGTCCTCGGCGACGGTGAGCATGATGATGCGCGCACCGGGGTCGGCGGACAGCAGCCGCCGGACCGTCTCGACGCCGCCCAGACCGGGCATGCGCACGTCCATCAGAATCAGGTCCGAGCGGTCGGCCCCCCAGCGGCGGAGGACTTCCTCGCCGTTGGCCGCCGTCGTCACGCGCTCTACGCCGGGCACGGTCGCGACCGCACGACGGAGCGCCTCTCGGGCAAGCGGGGAGTCGTCGCAGACGAGGACGGAAGTCATGACCGCCCTCCGCAGCTGATGCACGTCACCTTGAGCCTCCAGGCTGGTACGGAATCGTCACCTGTGCGGTCGACCGTCTCGGACGCCCGTCCGAGCGCTTGTTCCTTCAACCGCCTCGCACTCTCAACGACGGTCACTCGAAAGAGTTACGGGGTCGGCTGTCCTCTTCGGCACTCTACGTGAGGGGGCGGACACGGTGCAGACATGCACAGCAGACCCGCGAACTTTCATCACAACCTATGCCCCATTCAGACCCATTTCTTCCGCTTTGCCAGTGTCTGGAGCTAGATTCGCAATGAGTCATATTTTCATCTCCTTAGATCGTAGTTGTACGGTCGTAGACACCGGATCCGCCCAAAACGGCTACAAGGGGTCACGTAATGGCAGATTTCTCCCGCCTTCCCGGACCGAACGCGGACCTGTGGGACTGGCAGCTGCTGGCTGCCTGTCGCGGGGTGGACAGCTCGCTCTTCTTCCATCCGGAGGGCGAGCGCGGTGCGGCTCGGAGTGCTCGCGAGAACTCGGCCAAAGAGGTCTGCATGAGGTGCCCGGTACGCGCCGAGTGCGCCGCTCACGCGCTGGCGGTGCGTGAGCCGTACGGCGTGTGGGGCGGGCTGACCGAGGACGAGCGCGAAGAGCTCATGGGGCGGGCGCGCAACCGGCTGGTGTCGGCGTCGGCACCTGGCGGGCACACCGCCTCACACCATTGAAATAACGTTTCTGCGAACGGCACGCGCACGCGTGCCCCTGGTGCTCGCTAGCGGACGGCCGCCCGCGCCAGCTGGTCGAGCGTCGCCGACACCGCCGGGACCTGTGCGAGGTCGGGCAGGGTGAGCGCGACGATCTCCCGCCGCACCGCCGGTTCCAGCGTCACGGTGCGTACACCCCGGGGCCGTACCGACTCGACGGCCAGCTGCGGCAGCACGGCCACGCCCAGTCCGGCGCCGACCAGGCCGACCACCGCCGGATAGTCGTCGGTGGCGAAGTCGATGCGAGGCGTGAAGCCGGCCGCCGCGCACACCTCGACCAACTGACCGCGACAGCGCGGGCAGCCCGCGATCCACGGCTCCTGCGCGAGTTCCCCGATGGCGACGGACCGCGCGCCCGCGAGCCGGTGCCGCTCCGGCACGAGGGCGACGAGCCGGTCCGACAGCAGCGGCCGTACGACGAGGTCGTCCCACTCCTCCGCACCCGCCGCGCCCTCGTAGCGGAAGGCGAGCGCCACGTCGCAGTCGCCCTCGCGCAGCAGCCCGACCGATGCGGGCGGTTCGGCCTCCTCCAGGGAGACACGGGTGCCGGGGTGTGCGGCGCGCAGCGCGGCGAGGGCCGTCGGCACCAGCGTGGAGCTGCCGCTGGGGAAGGAGACGAGCCGGACCCGTCCCGCGCGCAGCCCGGCGATGGCGGCGATCTCCTCCTCCGCGGCCGTGAGCCCGGCGAGGATCCCGGCGGCGTGCCGCACCAGCGCCTCACCGGCCTGGGTCAGGCGCATCTCACGCCCGGTGCGGATGAGCAGAGGGGTGCCGACGGAGGATTCCAAGGCCTTCATCTGCTGGCTGACGGCGGGCTGTGTGCAGCCCAGCTCACGCCCCGCGGCGGAGAAGGAACCGGTGGCGGCGACGGCGCGCAGTACGCGGAGATGGCGGGCTTCGATCACCCTTCGAGGATAAGCGCCTCTTTGATCTCGATGCGAATAATGCGTCGACGCTTTGAGGACCGGTCCCTTACCGTGCAAGGCATGAAGCTTCTGTCTGTGAATCTGGGCCGTGCCGAGGCTGTGCCGTACACGGACAACCCGGAGGGCGTGACCGGGATCGACAAGCGGCCGGTGGACGGGGCCGTGCGGGTGTCGGCGCCCGGGCCCAAGGGCATCGGCGGGAGCGGGCTGGCCGGGGACGCGGTGTGCAAGCTGGAGCACCACGGCGGTGACGACCAGGCGGTGTACGCGATGGCGCGCGAGGACCTGGACGAGTGGGAGCGCGAGCTGGGCCGGACGCTGGCCGACGGGGCGTTCGGCGAGAACCTCACGACCCAGGGGCTGGACGTGTCCGGCGCGCGGATCGGCGAGCGCTGGCGCATCGGGCCCGAGGTGGTCCTGGAGATCACCTCCGGGCGGATCCCGTGCCGCACGTTCCAGGGCCATCTGGAGGAGAAGGGCTGGGTGAAGCGGTTCACCCGGCGGGGCGCGCCGGGGGCGTATCTGCGGGTGATCGAGCCCGGCGCGATTCGCGCGGGCGACGCCGTCGAGATCGTGCACCGGCCGGACCACGACGTGACCGTGGCCCTGCAGTTCAGGGCGGTGACCACCGAACGGACGCTGCTGCCGCGGCTGCTGGCGGCGGGTGAGGCGCTGCACCCGGAGGTGCTGCGCTGGGCGCGGGAGTACGTGGAGAAGAACGGGGCCTGACGGCGCCTCACCGCGACTGTCTCCACCGACCCTTCACCGCCGAAGGCCCCGTCCGGAAGCGGACGCACCCAGTCCGGGTCACTAACCTTCTGCCATGACAACGGCTCTGATTACGGGATCGACGGCAGGCATCGGGGCCGCGTTCGCGCGGCGACTGGCGGCGGACGGGCACAACCTGGTGCTGGTGGCCCGCGACACCAAGCGGCTCAGGGAACAGGCGACCGAGCTGCACGACGGGCACGGCATCGAGGCGGAGGTGCTGACGGCCGACCTGGCCGAGGACAAGGGCATCGAGGCCGTGGCCGGCCGGCTGGGCGACCGCAAGAACCCCGTCGACCTCCTGGTCAACAACGCCGGCTTCGGCAACAAGGGCCGCTATCTCGATGTCTCCATGGCCGATGAGCTGCGGATGCTCAAGGTGCACTGCGAGGCGGTGCTGCGGCTGACGTCGGCGGCGACCGAGGGCATGCGGGCGCGCGGCCGGGGCGGTGTCGTCAATGTCGCGTCGGTCGCCGCGTTCGTCCCGCGGGGCACCTACGGCGCGTCCAAGGCCTGGGTCGTGCAGTTCACGCAGGGCGCGGCGCGCGACCTGGCCGGCAGCGGCGTACGGCTGATGGCGCTCTGCCCCGGCTTCGTGCGCACGGAGTTCCACGACCGGGCCGGCATGGGCACGGACAACATCCCGAGCTGGATGTGGCTCGACGCGGACAAGCTGGTGGCGGCGGCGCTGCACGATCTGGCCCGGGGCAAGACGCTGTCGATCCCGGACCCGCGGTACAAGGCGCTGATGGGGGCGGCGAAGCTGGTGCCGCGGGGGATGCTCGGGGCGGTTTCGTCGAAGACGGGTCGGAAGTACGGGCCGCAGTAGCGGGCTCGGTGGCGAGAGGGACGCCGCAGCGCCGGGAGGCACCGGGGCGGCCCGCTTGGGAGAATGGAGCTGTCCAGCCGACTCCAGCGATCCCGGAGGCGAGGGCCATGACGTTCGTACAGCTCATCGAGTGCAGGACCAGTCGGCTCGACGAGATGAACCGGCTGATGGATCAGTGGGTCGAGCAGACCAGAGGGAAGCGGACGGCGTCGCACAGTGTGGTCGCGAAGGACCGGGCCGACGCGTCGCACGTCGTCGAGATCGTGGAGTTCCCGTCGTACGAGGAGGCGATGCGGAACTCCGGGCTTCCGGAGACCGGGCGGATCTTCCGGGAGATGGTGGCGCTCTGCGACGAGACGCCGACGTTCACGGACCTCGACGTGGTGCGGGACGAGCAGCTGTACGCGGCCACCGCGCGCAGGTTCTTCGAGCAGGCGCCCGGACAGGGTGCGGCGCCCCCGTTCAACGACGTGTTCATCGAGGATTACCACGACCACGATCCCGCCAATCCGCAGGACGTCATCGGGCTGGACGCGCTGCGGCGCGAGGTGGAGGTGTGGCGGGGCGGGTTCGACTTCTCGTTCACGATCGAGGACCAGATCGCCCAGGGCGACCGGGTGTGCACCCGGTGGGCCTGGCAGGGGCACCACAAGGGTGAATTCCTCGGGATTCCGCCGACCGGGAAGGACGTCACCATGACCGGGACGACCGTGTACCGGTGCACACCGGACGGGAAGATCGCCGAGGGCTGGTGGGAGTACGACCGGCTGGGGCTGATGCAGCAGCTCGGGGCGCTCGATCCGCTGGAGCTGTGACTCCGCCGTACGAACGGGAGAAGCCCCCGTCCGCCTGGGCGGAACGGGGGCTTCTGCTACGAGGTCGGTGCCTCAGTGGGAGTGGCCGTGGCCGTGGCCCGCGGCGGCCGGCTCCTCCTCTTCCTTCTTCTCGACGACCAGGGTCTCGGTCGTGAGGAGGAGGGAGGCGATGGAGGCGGCGTTCTCCAGGGCGGAGCGGGTGACCTTGACCGGGTCGATGACGCCGGCCTTGACCAGGTCGCCGTACTCGCCGGTCGCGGCGTTGAAGCCCTGGCCCTTGTCGAGCTCGGCGACCTTGGAGGTGATGACGTAGCCCTCCAGGCCGGCGTTCTCGGCGATCCAGCGCAGCGGCTCGACGGCGGCCTTGCGGACGACGGCGACACCGGTGGCCTCGTCGCCGGTCTTGCCGAGGTTGCCCTCGAGGACCTTCACGGCGTGGACGAGCGCGGAGCCGCCACCGGAGACGATGCCCTCCTCGACCGCGGCGCGGGTCGCGGAGATGGCGTCCTCCAGACGGTGCTTGCGCTCCTTGAGCTCGACCTCGGTGGCGGCACCGACGCGGATGACGCACACGCCGCCGGCCAGCTTCGCGAGGCGCTCCTGGAGCTTCTCGCGGTCCCAGTCGGAGTCCGTGGACTCGATCTCGGCCTTGATCTGGGCGACGCGGCCCTGCACGTCGTCCTTGTTGCCGGCGCCGTCGACGACCGTGGTGTCGTCCTTGGTGACGGTGATGCGGCGGGCGGAGCCGAGGACGTCCAGGCCGACCTGGTCGAGCTTGAGGCCGACCTCCTCGGAGACGACCGTGGCGCCGGTGAGGACCGCGAGGTCCTGCAGCATCGCCTTGCGGCGGTCGCCGAAGCCGGGGGCCTTCACGGCGACGGCGTTGAAGGTGCCGCGGATCTTGTTCACGACGAGGGTGGACAGCGCCTCGCCGTCGACGTCCTCGGCGATGATCAGCAGCGGCTTGGAGGCGTTGGCCTGGATGACCTTCTCCAGCAGCGGCAGCAGGTCCGCGATGGCGGAGATCTTGCCCTGCGTGATGAGGATGTACGGGTCGTCCAGGACGGCTTCCATGCGCTCCTGGTCCGTCACGAAGTACGGCGACAGGTAGCCCTTGTCGAAGGCCATGCCCTCGGTGAAGTCCAGCTCCAGACCGAAGGTGTTGGACTCCTCGACGGTGATGACACCGTCCTTGCCGACCTTGTCCATCGCCTCGGCGATGAGCTCGCCGACCTGCTGGTCCTGGGCGGACAGACCGGCGACGGCGGCGATGTCGGACTTCTCGTCGATCGGGCGGGCGGTCGCGAGGAGCTCCTCGGACACGGCCTTGACCGCGGCGTCGATGCCCTTCTTCAGGGCGGCCGGGGAGGCACCGGCGGCGACGTTCTTCAGGCCCTCGCGCACGAGCGCCTGGGCGAGCACGGTCGCGGTGGTCGTACCGTCACCCGCGATGTCGTTGGTCTTGGTCGCCACCTCCTTGACCAGCTGGGCACCGAGGTTCTCGTATGGGTCCTCGACCTCTACCTCACGGGCGATGGTCACGCCGTCGTTGGTGATGGTGGGGGCACCGAACTTCTTGTCGATGACGACGTTGCGGCCCTTGGGGCCGATCGTCACCTTGACCGTGTCGGCAAGCTTGTTGACGCCGCGCTCGAGGGCGCGACGGGCGTCCTCGTCGAACTTCAGGATCTTCGCCATGGGAGCGGTTCAGCCCTCTCGGAAAACGTGGGTGAAACGAACCGCGCCCCCGACGCCCGGCTTCATAAGGTCGCGGGGGCCAGGGGCGCAGTTCACTGCAATGCTGGTATTGCGGGGTGAATTACTTCTCGACGATCGCGAGCACGTCGCGAGCCGAGAGGACGAGGTACTCCTCGCCGTTGTACTTCACCTCGGTGCCGCCGTACTTGCTGTAGAGCACGACATCGCCGACGGAGACGTCGAGCGGAAGACGGTTACCGTCCTCGAAGCGGCCCGGGCCCACGGCCAGGACGACGCCCTCCTGGGGCTTCTCCTTGGCGGTGTCCGGGATGACCAGGCCAGAGGCGGTGGTCTGCTCGGCGTCGAGCGGCTGGACCACGATGCGGTCCTCGAGCGGCTTGATGGCAACCTTGGAGCTGGTGGTCGTCACGATCCGACCTCCCCCTTCGGAGATCTCACGGGGTTAACTGTCTGAGGTGGCGACCAGGTGGATCCGTCGTCGCGGGTGCCGGACCTGCCCGTCGCTGTGTTGGCACTCTCCAGTGGGGAGTGCCAGAGCCGAGACTATGACCGCGATTAGCACTCGGTCAAGCGGACTGCTAATTGCCGGCGGCGCGTCGGCCGGGGAGTTCGTGTCAGAGGTAGTCCTCCAGCCGCCCCACCCGCAGCCCGCTCCCCTCGATCTCCCTCAGCAGCCGCACGGTCCGTGCCGTCGGTGACAGGGGCTCCGTCGGGGCCGACGGCACGGAGACGATGTCGCCGGGGCCAAGGCGCGGCTCGCCGTGGGTGTACGTCAGTTCGCCGTCGGCGGACAGGGACGCCCGCCAGAGGACGACCGCCGTGCTGCCGCAGTCGGCGGCGGCGCGCAGGGTCGTCGTGTCGTAGGTGCCGTACGGCGGGCGGAAGAGGTGGGGGCGGATGCCGAAGCGGGAGCGGAGTTTGTGCTGTTGGCCGCAGATCTCGGCGCGCTGGCCCGCGTAGGGCAGGCCGCGCAGGGCCGGGTGGTCGAGGGTGTGGTTCTGGAGGGACGCGCCGACCGCGCGCAGCCGGGCCAGCCGGCCGTATCCGGGGCCCGCGACACCGTCCGTGAGGAACAGGGTGACCGGGAGCCGCCGTTCGCGGACGAGGGCGGCGAAGCCGGGGTCGCGTTCGGCTCCGTCGTCGTAGGTGAGGAAGACGACCGGGTCGCGGGTGCGGACCCGGTCCACGACGGGCGGCAGGCGTACCGGACGCGCGAGCCGGCCGGCCGCGTGCGTCGGGTCCTGGCCCCGGCCGTCCGCTCCCGCCCGCTCCCCCGCCGCCCCGGCGCATCCGGCCAGCAGGAGCACGCCCGCGCACAGCGCCGTGGCCCTCGGCAGCCGCCTCACAGGTAGTCCTCCAGCCGCCCCACCGCGTATCCCTCGGTCGTGACCTTGTTCAGGAAGCGGCGGATCATGTCGGGCATCGCGCCCTTCCACTGCTCGCGGCCCCGGAAGTGGCTGAGGACGATGTCGCCCGGGCGCAGCCTCCGGTCCGCCTCGCGGTACTCCCAGTGGTCGACGAAGACCTCCGCGTTCCACAGGGGCGCGTACTCGATGCCGCAGGCCTTGGCGGCGCGCAGGGTCGCCCGGTCGTAGCTGCCGAAGGGCGGGCGGAAGAGGGTGGGGCGGGTGCCGTAGCGCCTCTCGATGAAGCGCTGCATGCCGCAGATCTCGCGCCGCTGCGCGCGGTAGGACAGACCCGGCATGTAGCGGTGCCAGAGGGTGTGGTTGTTCAGGACCGTGCCCCTGGCCTGCATCTGCCGGAAGTAGCGGTCGTCGTCCTTCACCAGGTAGCCGCTGAGGAAGGCGGTGTACGGGACGTCCAGGTCGCTCATCATCCGCAGGAACGCCGGGTCCTTCTCGGCGCCGTCGTCGATGGTGAGGAAGACGACCTTGTCCCGGGTGGGGATCGTGGTGAAGACGGGCGGCAGCTCCAGCTCCCGGTGGCCGGCCACCTCGAAGCCCTTGCGGGTCTTGATCCCGGGCTTCTTCTCGGGGGCCGGCGGGGCCGCCAGCGGAACTCTCCTCAGCCCCCAGCGGTGCGCCGCGGCGATGCGGGCGGCGTGCGCGGCGCGCAGCTTGGTGGCGTATGAGTCGAGCGCGCGGGCCGGGGGCGCCTCGAGGGGCTGCTGACCGCCGGCCGGGGCGACCCGGCCGGCGTCCGCCTGCGCGCAGCCCGAGGCGATGGCAGCGAGGGCGAGCACGACGAGGCCGATGCGCACGCCGCCCGTTGCCCGCCGTTTGTCATTTTGTACGACTGCTCGCATGATGCCGGATCTTCGCAGCCCACCCCTGTGAACCCGCCCCGACACCGCGACCGACGGCACCGCCGTCCTCCGACTGGCCCACATCCGCCCCGGCCCGCCGCCCCCGCCGCTCCGTGGCCGACAATGGTCCGGTGAACGACCTCGCCCTCCTCCTCACCCCCGAAGGCCGCGCCCTCCTCGACGAGGTGCGGGACACCGACCCGGCGAAGGAGCTGGCCGTGGCGACGCGGCTGCGCCGGGAGCATCCCGCCGAGCTGGTGTCGGCGGCGCTGGGCCAGGCGCGGCTGCGGCAGCGGGCGGCCGCGAAGTTCGGGGCCGAGGACGCGGGGCGGATGTTCTTCACGCCGAACGGGGTGGAGCAGTCCACCCGGTCGAGTGTGGCGGCGTATCGCGCCCGGCGGATGACGGACCTGGGGATCACCTCCGTCGCCGACCTGTGCTCCGGCATCGGCGGGGACGCGATCGCGCTGGCCCGCGCCGGGATCCGGGTGCTGGCCGTGGACCGGGATCCGATGACGGCCGCGGCGGCGCGGGCGAACGCCGACGCGCTGGGTCTGGCCGGCCTGATCGAGGTGCGGGAGGCCGATGTCACCGAGGTGGACACGGCCGGCTACGACGCCGTCTTCGTCGACCCGGCCCGGCGCGGCGGCCGGGGCCGGATCTTCGACCCCGAGGCCTACTCACCGCCCCTGTCCTGGGCGGTGTCGGCCGCCCGCCGGGCCCCCCGGGCCGCCGCGTTGAAGATCGCCCCCGGTGTCCCGCACGAGGCGGTGCCCGAGGACGCCGAGGCCGAGTGGATCTCCGACGGCGGGGACGTGAAGGAGGCGGTGCTGTGGTTCGGCACCGAGCCGGGGGCGGTACGGGCCACCCTGCTGCCGGGCCCCCGCACCCTGCTCTCGCGCGGCCTGCCCGACCCGGAGGTCCGTCCGCCCGGCCGCTACCTGTACGAGCCCGACGGCGCCGTCATCCGGGCCCATCTGGTCTCCGAGGTGGCCGACCGGGTCGACGGCGGCCTGCTCGACGCGACCATCGCGTACGTCACGGCCGACGCCCTGCACCCGACCCCGTACGCGACCGCCTACGAGATCACCGACCATCTCCCCTTCAACGTCAAGAAGCTGAAGGCCCTGCTGAGGGAGCGTCAGGTCGGCACCCTCACCGTCAAGAAGCGGGGCTCGGCCGTCGAGCCGGAGGAACTCCGCAAGAAGGTCAAGCCGCAGGGCCCGCACGCGGCCACGGTGTTCCTGACCCGGGTGGCGGGGGCCCCGGCGATGCTCATCGGGCACCCCGCGTAGCCGGGACACCGTCAGGACTGTTCCGCCGCCCGGCGCAGCAGCAGCTCCCGTTCCCGTTCGTTCCGCGTCAGCGACGCCGCCCGTTCGAACTCGGCCCGGGCCTCCGCCGTACGGCCCAGCCGGGCGAGGAGGTCGGCCCGGACGCTGGGGAGCAGGTGGTAGTCGCGCAGGGCGGGGTCACCGGTCAGGGCGTCGACGAGGGGCAGGGCCTGGGACGGGCCCTCGGCCATGGAGACGGCCACCGCGCGGTTCAGCTCCACGACCGGGGAGGGCGAGCGGGCGGCCAGGAGGCCGTACAGGACGGCGATGCGCGGCCAGTCGGTCTCCTCGTAGGTGTAGGCGTGCGCGTGGCAGGCGGCGATGGCGCCTTGCAGAAGGTACGGGCCCGGGGCGCCGGAGGAGGCGGCCTCGGCTCTGCCCAGCGCGGCGACGCCGCGGGCGATGAGCATGCGGTTCCAGCGGGCGCGGTTCTGGTCCTTGAGGAGGACGGGTTCGCCGGAGGGGCCGGTCCGGGCCGCGGTGCGGGACGCCTGGAACTCCAGGAGCGCGGTCAGGCCGTGGACCTCGGGTTCCTTCGGCATGAGGGACGAGAGCACCCGGGCGAGGCGCAGGGCGTCCTCGCACAGGGACGGGCGGAGCCAGTCGTCGCCGGCCGTGGCGGCGTAGCCCTCGTTGAAGATGAGGTAGATGACGTCGAGGACGGAGCCGAGACGGGCCTCGCGGTCGGGGCCGTAGGGCACCTCGAAGGCGATGTTCCGCGTCGCCAGGGTGCGTTTCGCGCGGACGATGCGTTGCGCGACGGTCGGTTCCGGGACCAGGAAGGCGCGGGCGATCTCGGCCGTGGTGAGGCCGCCGAGGAGGCGCAGGGTGAGGGCGGTGCGGGCCTCGGTGGACAGGACCGGGTGGCAGGCGGTGAAGACCAGGCGGAGCAGGTCGTCGTCGATGTCGTCAGGGTCATGGAGGACCGTGGGCTCCTCGGGAGGAGACACGGTCGACAGGTCGCGGCCGATCTCCGCCAGCTTGCGGGCGTAGTTCTCCCGGCGGCGGACCAGGTCGACGGCGCGGTTGCGGGCGGTGGTCATGAGCCAGGCGCCCGGGTTGTCGGGCACGCCGTCCCGGGGCCACTGCTCCAGCGCGGCGACCAGGGCGTCCTGCGCGAGTTCCTCGGCGATGCCGACGTCCCGGACGATCCGGGTGACGCCGGCGATGATGCGGGGCGACTCGATGCGGAAGACCGTTTCGATGGCCGTGCCGGTGCCGCTCGGGTCCGGGGTGGGCTGCGCTGTCACAGCCCACCATCAGACACCCTCGGCGGCACCCGGCCAAGCAGCGCCGGTCAGTCCTCGGCGATCTGCCGGACCTCGGCGGTGATCGTCCAGTAGTCCTCGTGCGTGGACAGGAACCGCTTGGTCCACTCGATCGCCTCGGCCTTGTCCTTGCACTGGCTGATCGAGTAGCCGCCGATGACCTCCTTGGACTCCGTGAACGGCCCGTCGGTGACGGACAGCTGCCCGCCCTCCCAGGTCACCCGGCTGCCGTCCGAGGTCGGGGTGAGCCCGGCCGTGTCGAGCATGACCCCGGCCTTGGTGATCTCCTCCAGGAGCGCGCCCATCCGCTCCATGAGCTCCGGGCTCGGGCCCTCGGCGGGGGCGTTCTTCTCGTCGATGCGGATCAGGGTGAGAAAGCGCGGCATGGTGACTCCTCGGGGTCTCCGGAGCAGGGACTTTTTTCCCGCTCTCACCCCTGCGTCGATCGGGAGACCCCGGAATCGACACGGTCGCCGCGTTTTCTTCGAGATTCTTTTCCGGATCCCTTCCCGGGTCGCGTTTACGCAGGTCAGCGCAGCGACTCCCACAGCTTCTCCGCCTCGGGCTCCTCGGCCACCACCCGGTTGGGGTCCGACGGCGCCCGCACCACCGGCATCGTCACCGTCCGCACCTCGCTCGCCGACAGGCCCTTGAGGCTCTGGCCGAGCCGGGTCAGGTCGGTCAGGGAGTCCAGGCCGGTGTCGGTGGTGAGGCCCGCGGTCACCGCGTCCGCGACCCGGTACAGCTTCGCCGGGTCGGTGAGCAGGTTCTGTGCGGCGATCTGTTCCAGCAGTGCCTTCACCAGCGTGTGCTGGAGGCCGATGCGGCCGAGGTCGCTGCCGTCGCCGATGCCGTGCCGGGTGCGGGCGAGGGCGAGGGCCCGGTCGCCGTCCAGATGGTGGGTGCCGGCCTTCAGACGCAGATGGCTGTGGTCGTCGGCGATGTCCTCCTCGGTGGTGACGGTGACACCGCCGAGCGCGTCCACCAGCTTCTCGAAGCCGGAGAAGTCGACCTCGATGTAGTGGTCCATGCGGACGCCGGTGAGCGACTCGACGGTCTTCACGGCACAGACCGGACCGCCCACCGCGTACGCGCTGTTGAACATGGAGTGGTAGGCCACCGCCGTCGAACCGCCGGAGGAGCGGGGGCAGGACGGGCGGGTGACCAGGGTGTCGCGCGGGATGCTCACCACCGTCGCGCTGGTCCGCCCGGCGTCGAGGTGGACGACCATCGCCGTGTCGGAGCGGGCGCCCATGCTGTCGCCGCCCCCGATCCTCTGGTTCTGCTCGCCGCTGCGCGAGTCCGAGCCCAGGACCAGGATGTTGAGCGCACCGCTGGGCAGGGCGGACGCCGAGGGCGACGGCACGCTCACCGGCCTCGGCGGGCGGTTGTCGCCCAGCGCGTTGTCGATGTCGACGCTCTTGATGTTGCTGTCGAGATGCCAGTAGGCCCAGCCCGCCGCCGTGGCGGCCAGCATCAGCAGGGCCGTCAGGGTGAGGCCGGCGGTGCGCAGCGCGATCGACCGCCGGCCCGTGCCTCTGCTCTCGTCGCCGTTCGCCTCGTGTCCCGTCACGGCAGGAACATAAGTCCGAATTATTACGGGCAGGGCACTCGCCGCGCCTTTTCTTCGGAAATTCTCAGACTTCATGGGCCGGACGGGCCCGTTCTCACCCCAGTGTCACCACCGGCACCGGATTGCTCCCGCTCCACGAGCCGTTGAACCCGAACGTCACCGAACCACCGTCCGGCACCGAACCGTTGTACGAGGCGTTCACACAACTGACCGCCGCCCCCGACTGGGTGCAGCTCGCGTTCCAGGCCTGGGTGATCCGCTGCCCGGCGCCGAACGTCCAGTTCGCCTTCCACGACGACAGCGCGGCCCCCGAGCAGGCGATCCGCACCTGGCCCGTGTAGCCCGTGTTCCACTGGCTGGTGACGCTGTAGGTCGCCGTGCAGGCGCCCGTCGGGGGCGGGGTCGTCGTACCGCCGAGGGCTTCCGCGAGGGCGTGGTACGCCGGTTTCGGGCTGTAGTTCTCGTCGTACGGCGTCGCCGCGCCCTGGCCGGGGAAGGTGTCCGGGATCCAGGAGTCGGAGTCGGTGAAGCCCCAGACGGTGGCACCGACGCAGCGTGTGACGGCCACACAGGCGTTCATCACCGCCTTGTAGTCGGCGGCCTGCTGGGTCAGCTTCGCCTCGGTCGCCGGCAGCTGCATCCGGATGTCCAGCTCCGTGATCGCCACGTCGACACCCAGGTCGGCGAAGCGCTGGATGTTCTGCTGGAGCGTCGAGGGCACCTGGCCGACGATGAGATGGGCCTGCAGCCCGACCCCGTCGATCGGAACCCCGCGCTCCTTCAGCGACTTGACCAGGTTGTACAGAGCGGTGCTCTTCGCGTTGACGCCCTCCACGTTGTAGTCGTTGACGTACAGCTTCGCGCTCGGGTCGGCGGCCCGGGCCCAGGTCAGGGCCTGTGCGATGTAGTCCTGGCCGAGGGTGGTGTGGAAGAGGGTCGGGCGGTAGGTGCCGTCCTCGTTGAACGGTTCGTTCACCACGTCCCAGGCGGCGAGCCTGCCCTTGTAGCGGCCGACCTCGGTGGCGATGTGGTCCTGCACGATCGCGCCGAGCTGGTCCCGGGTCCAGCTGCCGTTCGTCAGCCAGCCCGGGTTCTGCTGGTGCCAGAGCAGGGTGTGGCCGCGCACCTGCTGGCCGTGGGCCTCGGCGAACTCGACGATCCGGTCGGCCTCGGCCCAGTTGTAACTACCCCGGCTCGGCTCGACGGAGCCCCACTTCATGGCGTTGCCGGGGGTGAGCGAGTTGAACTCGCGTCCGGCGATGTCGCCGTAGGTGCCGGTGAGCCTGGAGCCGGTGACCGCCGTACCGATGACCTTGCCCTTGGCGGCGGCGAGGTCGCGCAGTGGGGTGTCGGCGGCGTGCGAGGCGGGGGCCGCGACCAGGAGGGAGCCGGCCGTCACGGCGCCGGCCAGCAGGGATGTGAGCAAGCCCGATCTCAGCGATCTCATGCCCGATCTCAGGGATCTCATTGCGGGTGCCTCCGAAAGTTTCGGTGGTGCAACCGATTGGCTTCGGAGGAGTGTGGAGACGCCGGTCCCGCCCGTCAAGACACCCGCCCCACCCGTCCATACGTCACCTTCCGGCCAGGGGCGCCACCGTGCTGCTGCGCACCACCAGGCTCGTCGCCAGCTCGACCCGGGTCGCCGCCGGGGTGCCCTCCTCGCGGCCGAGGTCGAGCACCAGCTTGGCCGCCGCCTCGGCCATCTCCGTCAGCGGCTGCCGTACGGTCGTCAGCGGCGGCCCGACCAGGGGCGCCACCGGCAGGTCGTCGAACCCGACCACGCTCAGGTCCTCGGGGATGCGCAGCCCCAGTTCGCGCGCGGCCTCGTACAGCCCGAGCGCCTGGAGGTCGTTCCCGGCGAAGACGGCGGTCGGCCGGTCCGGGCGGCGCAGCAGCTCCAGGCCCCGCCGGTAGCCGGCCTCGTGATGGAAGTCGCCGTCCGCGATCAGCCCGGGGTCCACCGGAAGCCCGGCCGTCTCCAGGGCGGCCCGGTAGCCGTCGACCCGGGCGCGGCTGCACATCATCTGCGAGGGCCCGGTGATCGCGCCGATCCTGCGGTGCCCCAGCTCGACCAGGTGCCGGGTGGCCGCGAGACCGCCCTGCCAGTTGGTCGCGCCGATCGACGGCACGTCGGCGCCCGGGTCGCCGGCCGGGTCCATCACCACGAACGGGATGGAGCGGCTGGTCAGCAGCGCCCGCTGCGACGCGTCGAGCCCGGACAGCACGAGGACGACGCCGTGCGGGCGGCGCGCGGCGACCTGGTCGGCCCAGGTCCGCCCGGGGGTGAGCCGCCCGGCGCTCTCCGACAGCACCACGCTCAGCCCGGCGTCCCGGGCCACGTTCTCCACGCCCCGGATGACCTCCATCGCCCAGGCGCTCTCCAGTTCGTGGAAGACCAGGTCGATCAGGGGCGAGCGGGTCGCCTCGGCCCGGCGGCGCCGGTAGCCGTGGGCGCGCAGCAGGTCCTCGACGCGGGCCCGGGTGGCCGGGGCGACATCGGCACGGCCGTTCAGGACCTTCGAAACAGTCGGCGCCGACACACCGGCCTCACGGGCGATCTCGGCGAGCGTCGCGGTCTGCGCGGTGCGCCCCTGCGTCCGGTCTTGCGTCCGGGTTTGCGGCCGGCTGTCAGCGGGCTCCGGGGAAGTCATGGCGGCGATCGTAACCCTGCGGGCCCCCTTGACGAAGTCCTCGCGGCGCCATAGGTTCCCGGAACATTCGGAGCACATAACGAAACATTCGTAGATGCGTTCGTGAGAACCGCTCGTCAGCACCGTTCGTGAGAGGGCCGTCCGTCCACCCGACAGGAGCTTCATGACCACCGCGCCCTGGCGTGACCCCGCGCTGCCCGCCGCCGCCCGCGTCGACGACCTGCTCTCCCGGATGACCCTGGAGGAGAAGACCGCCCAGCTGTACGGCGTGTGGGTGGGCGCCTCGACGGACGGCGACGGAGTCGCTCCGCACCAGCACGACATGAGCGTGGACCATGACTGGGACGAGCTGATCACGCGCGGCCTGGGCCAGCTCACCCGCTCCTTCGGCACCGCCCCCGTGGACCCGGCGCTCGGCGTGCGGGCCCTGGCCCGCGCCCAGCGCCGGATCACCGAGGCCGGCCGCTTCGGCATCCCGGCGATCGCGCACGAGGAGTGCCTGGCCGGCTTCACCGCCTGGCAGGCCACGGCCTACCCGGTCCCGCTGGCCTGGGGTGCGACCTGGGATCCCCCGCTGGTCGAGGAGATGGCCCGCCGGATCGGCGACGACCTGCGCTCGGCCGGTGTCCACCAGGGCCTCGCGCCCGTGCTGGACGTCGTACGCGATCCGCGCTGGGGCCGGGTGGAGGAGACCATCGGCGAGGACCCGTACCTGGTCGGCACGGTCGGCTCGGCCTATGTGCGGGGCCTGGAGTCGGCCGGGGTCGTCGCCACGCTCAAGCACTTCGCCGGGTACGCGTCCTCGGCGGGCGCCCGCAATCTGGCCCCGGTGCGGGCCGGTGTCCGCGAGTTCGCTGACGTCACGCTCCCGCCCTTCGAGATGGCGCTGCGCGAGGGCGGGGCGCGCTCGGTGATGGCCGCCTACACCGAGCGGGACGGCGTCCCGGCCTCGGCGGACCCCGAGCTGCTGACCGGGCTCCTGCGCGAGGAGTGGGGCTTCACCGGCACGGTCGTCGCCGACTACTTCGGCATCGGCTTCCTGCAGACCCTGCACCGCGTCGCCGGCACCCCGGCCGAGGCGGCCCACGCGGCCCTCGAAGCCGGCATCGACGTCGAACTGCCCACCCTCAAGTGCTACGGCGATCCGCTGCCGGCCGCCGTCCGGTCGGGCCAGGTCCCCGAGGAACTCGTGGACCGCGCGGCCCGCCGCGTCCTGCTCCAGAAGTGCGAGCTGGGCCTGCTGGAAGAGGACTGGACCCCGGAGCCGGCCACCGAGGTGAACCTGGACTCCACGGGCAACCGGATCCTGGCCCGCCGTCTGGCCGAGGAGTCGGTGGTCCTGCTCGACAACCCCGACGGCCTGCTCCCGCTGGCCCCCGACACCCGGATCGCGGTGGTCGGCCCCCGGGCGGCCGACGCCCTGGCCATGCTGGGCTGCTACTCCTTCCCGTCCCATGTCCTCACCCACCACCCCGAGGTGCCGACCGGCATCGAGATCCCGACCGTCCTGGACGCCCTGCGCACCGAACTCCCCGACGCCAAGGTGACGTTCGCACAAGGGTGCGAGGTGACCGGCCCGGACACCTCGGGCTTCGAGGAGGCCATCGCCCGCACCGCCGAGGCGGACGTGTGCGTGGCGGTCCTCGGCGACCGGGCGGGCCTGTTCGGCCGGGGCACCTCGGGCGAGGGCTGCGACGCGACGGACCTCGGCCTGCCGGGCGCCCAGGGCGAGTTGCTGGACGCGCTGATCGCCACCGGCGTGCCCGTGGTCCTGGTCCTGCTGACCGGCCGGCCGTACGCCCTCGGGCGGTGGCACGGACGCCTGGGGGCCGTCGTCCAGGCCTTCTTCCCGGGGGAGGAGGGCGGCCCGGCCGTCGCGGGCGTGCTGTCGGGCCGCGTGAACCCGTCGGGCCGGCTCCCCGTGAGCGTCCCGCAGGTCCCCGGCGGCCAGCCCTGGACGTATCTCCAGCCGCCGCTCGGCCTCGCGGGCGAGGTCAGCAACCTGGACCCGACCCCGCTGTACGCGTTCGGCCACGGCCGCTCGTACACGGCGTTCGCCTGGGAGAGCAGCGACCCCGATCCTGTCGAGGTCGGCACGGACGGCTCGTACGACGTGTCGGTGACCGTCCGCAACACGGGCGACCGCGAGGGCGCGGAGGTCGTCCAGCTGTATCTGCACGACCCGGTGGCGTCCGTGACCCGCCCCGACATGCGGCTGATCGGCTACCAGCGGGTGACGGCGGCCCCGGGCGAGGCGGTCCGGGTGACGTTCCGCTTCCACGCGGACCTGTCGTCCTTCACCGACCGCGCGGGCCGGCGGGTGGTCGAGCCGGGCGCCCTGGAACTGCGGCTGGCGGCATCGAGCGCGGACGTACGGCACACCGCGCGCATCACTCTCACGGGCCCGGTCCGGGTGCTCGGCACCGACCGGCGGCTGCGCTGCGATACGGAAGTCAGCGGCGCGGGGTGACCGGGCCGCTCAGTCCACGCCCACCGACTCGAAGCGCCACCGGTGCACGGCCCGGGTCACCAACTCCCCGTCGGGCTCGGGCAGCTCCGGCAGCTCGGCGTCGTACGGGGCGTCCCACCAGGTGAGGACGAGGACCCGGTCCTGGGGGGCGCGCAGGGTCTCCCGGCGCAGCGGCTCGCGGGGCAGCTCCTGGGCGCGTGCCCAGGCCAGCAGCTCCTCGCCGCGCCCGGGCACGGCCCGCGCCTCCCACATCAGGGCGACCGTCACGGGTAGAGGTTCTCCTTGCTGACCTCGTGCACATGGTCGTGGCCGTGGTCGTGGCCCTGGTGATTGCCCGGCACATGAGGCTCCGTCACCGGCAGTGAGGAGTCGGCCGGCAGGTCCCAGCTCGACGCGGTCCGGTTCCGGGCCACCATCTCGGCGCCGAGCGCGGCGACCATCGCCCCGTTGTCCGTGCACAGCTTGGGCCGCGGCACCCGCAGCCGGATCCCGGCCGCCTCGCAGCGCTCCTGGGCCAGGGCGCGCAGCCGGGAGTTGGCGGCCACACCGCCGCCGATCATCAGGTGGTCGACGCCCTCGTCCTTGCAGGCCCGGACGGCCTTGCGGGTCAGCACGTCCACGACCGCCTCCTGGAAGGAGGCCGACACGTCCCGTACCGGGACCTCCTCCCCCGACGCCCGCTTGGCCTCGATCCAGCGGGCCACGGCCGTCTTCAGCCCCGAGAAGGAGAAGTCGTAGGCCGGATCGCGCGGGCCGGTCAGGCCGCGCGGGAAGGTGATCGCGTTCGGGTCGCCCTCGCGCGCGTAGCGGTCGATGACCGGGCCGCCCGGGAAGCCGAGGTTCAGCACCCGGGCGATCTTGTCGAAGGCCTCGCCGGCCGCGTCGTCGATGGTCGCGCCCATCGGGCGGACGTCGGAGGTGATGTCCGAGGAGAGCAGCAGCGAGGAGTGGCCGCCGGAGACGAGCAGCGCCATGGTCGGCTCGGGCAGCGGACCGTGTTCGAGCTGGTCCACGCAGATGTGCGAGGCGAGGTGGTTGACGCCGTACAGGGGCTTGCCGAGCGCGTACGCGTAGGCCTTGGCGGCCGAGACGCCGACCAGCAGGGCACCGGCGAGGCCGGGGCCGGCGGTGACGGCGATGCCGTCGAGGTCGCGGGCGCTGACGCCCGCCTCCTTCAGGGCGCGGTCGATGGTGGGGACCATCGCCTCCAGGTGGGCGCGGCTGGCGACCTCCGGGACGACGCCGCCGAAGCGGGCGTGCTCGTCGACGCTGGAGGCGATGGCGTCGGCCAGCAGAGTGGTGCCGCGGACGATGCCGACGCCGGTCTCGTCGCAGGAGGTCTCGATGCCGAGGACGAGTGGTTCGTCAGCCATTGATCTCGGTTCCTTGTACGGAAGTTGAAGGGTCGGTGAGGCGCATCACCAGGGCGTCCACGTTCCCGGGCTGGTAGTAGCCGCGCCGGAAGCCGATGGGTTCGAAGCCGAAGCGCTCGTAGAGCTTCTGCGCGCGGACGTTGTCGACGCGGCACTCCAGCATCACCTCGGCGCACTCGAAGGCGGTCGCCGCGCGCAGCAGCTCGGCCAGCAGCAGCCCGCCGAGGCCGGTGCCCCACAGGTCCCGGGCGACGGCGATGGTCTGGACGTCGCCCTGCTCACCGGTGGCGACGAGTCCGGCGTACCCGGTGATCCGGCCGCCGTCCTCGGCGACCACGTACCGCCGGGTCGCCTCCGGCCCGCGGGCGTGGGCCAGTTCGGACCAGAACATGCCGCGCGACCAGGCGTCCTCGGGAAACAGCTTCCGTTCCAGTTCGAGCACGGGGTCGATGTCCCACCAGCGCATCTCACGCAGCGCACACATCACGGGTTCGGTCACTTGGGGGTGACCACCTTGTAGTTCTTGGGGACCTGGGCGTCCGGGCGGCGCAGATACAGCGGCCGGGGCGCGGGGAACTCGTCGCCCGCGGCCAGCTTCTCGGCGGCCAGCCGGGCGAGGGCGGCGGCGGACACGTGCTCGGGCTCGTGCGCCTTGGGGAACGTGTCGGGGTAGAGCAGCGCGCCCGCGCCGACCGCGGGCAGGCCCTTGACCTGCTCGGCGATGTCGGCGGGCCGGTCGACGGCCGGGTCGGTGAGACGGGTGCGGGAGTCGGCGTAGCGCGCCCAGTACACCTCCTTGCGGCGGGCGTCGGTCGCCACGACGAACGGGCCCTCCAGATCGGCGGCGAAGGCGAGGCCGTCCAGCGTGCACACGCCGTGCACGGGGACGCCGAGCGCCAGCCCGAAGGTCTCGGCGGTCATCAGCCCGACGCGCAGCCCGGTGTACGGGCCCGGACCGATGCCGGCGACGATCCCGGTGACGGCGTCCAGCTTCAGGCCGGCCTCGGCGAGCACCCGGTCGATCGCCGGCAGCAACAGTTCCCCGTGCCGTCGCGCGTCCACCTGACTCGACGAGGCGATGACGTCGCGGCCGTCGTGCAGCGCGACGGTGACGGCGGGTGTGGCGGTATCCAGAGCGAGCAAGAGCACGCAAACAGCCTACGGCTCCGCGGGGCCGGTGTCGGACGCCTTGCCCTGCGCCCACCGAGCGGGCTCCGCGACCGCGACGTGCCCGGCATCGCGCGGCACGCGGGACGTTCGACACGGGCCCCGGCCCGGCGTGAGGCGCACCTGCCAGGCCGTCACCTGCTGCTACCGTCACCTACCGTCACGGCAGGGACGTACGACGCGGAGGTGGCCGCCGGTGGCAGTCAGCAGCTCGGGAATCGTGGCCGGGCTCACCGCCGCGGCCCTCGCGTCGGTCGGCTATCTGGCCTACCAGGCGTCGGCGACCGCCCCGGCCGGTCCGGGCAGGCCGCAGGCGGGTGCCTCACCGAAGGCCGGCGCCTCGAAAGCGCCCCGGACCAAGAAGGACCCTTCCGCGCTGCCCGGCGGCTCCGGCAAAGGCGCCAGGGTCGTGTACTCCCTGGGCGGCGACCGGGTGTGGCTGGTCGGCACGGACGAGGTGGTCACGCGCACGTTCGAGGTCGACCCGAGCGCGGTGGATCCGGCCCCGGGCAGCTACTCGGTGACGTCCCGCTCCAACGCGATCACCGGCTCCGACGGCATCCCCGTCGAGCACGTCGTGCGCTTCACCAGCGTGGACGGCGTGGTCATCGGCTTCAGCGCGGCCGTGCCCGGCTCGACCGCCACCCCCGACCCGAAGGTCCGCACGGGCGGCATCCGCGAGTCACGCGTGAACGGCGACGCGATGTGGACGTTCGCGACGATCGGCCGCAGGGTCGTCGTGGTCCGCTAGTGCGGTGACCGCACAGGACAGAGCGATGTGACCTTCATCGCGACAGCGGGGGTCTCAGCGCGCTCGCCGTCAGCCCGTCCGTCCATGATGACGGGAGCGGCACATGGATCATCGACGGAGGTCATGGCGCTGCGCCGGAAGTGATCGGCAGGAACACTTCACCCGTGCGGAACCAATATCTGTATCCGTGACGTGAGAAATAGCTGCGGTCCGCTGCGAGTATTCCTCAACCGCAGACCGGATCGGAATTTTCGACCGCACAGGGCCAATACCGCCGTGCTAATGTCGATCTCAGTTGCAGGTGTGGTTGCCAGAAGGTTCATTTTCCGACGGTTAATCAGCACGGCGACGCGGAATCCGCACAGGGCGAATTCCGACACATCGTCTCCGAAGGAGAAATGACATGGCTACTGGCACCGTGAAGTGGTTCAACGCGGAAAAGGGCTTCGGCTTCATCGAGCAGGACGGCGGCGGCGCCGACGTCTTCGCCCACTACTCGAACATCGCCACCCAGGGCTTCCGCGAGCTCCAGGAAGGCCAGAAGGTGTCGTTCGACATCGCGCAGGGCCAGAAGGGCCCGACGGCCGAGAACATCGTTCCCGCCTGACACCGGCGGCAACGCATACTTCGCAGCTGGGGCCCGCACCTTGGGGTGCGGGCCCCAGCTCGCTGCATTTCAGGGCGTCGACTCGCCGCCCATCATCTCCGGCTCGTTCTCGCGATTCTCTGCGCCGTTCACTTTGCTGCGGAAATTCCTTGCTACGTGCCTAAGTGCCCACATCGAGGAAGGTTCCGCTTGAACCGCGCACGCACCGACCGCACGACCCGTTCGACCCGCACCTATGACCGCTCCCGGGGTGCTGCCGCCCAGCGCTCGGGAGCGCCGCGGCGTTCCAACGGCTACGAGCGCCGACCGGCCGCACGCCAGGGCGAGTTCGCACTGCCGAAGACGATCACGCCCGCGCTGCCCGCCGTCGAGTCGTTCGCCGACCTCGCCCTGCCGGCGCCGTTGCTGGCCGCGCTCGGCCACGAGGGCGTGACCGTACCGTTCCCCATCCAGGGGGCGACCCTGCCGAACTCCCTCGCCGGACGTGACGTGCTCGGCCGCGGCCGCACCGGGTCGGGCAAGACCCTCGCCTTCGGCCTCGCGGTGCTGGCCCGCACGGTGGGCCGGCGCGCGGCGCCACGGCAGCCGCTCGCCCTGATCCTCGTCCCCACCCGCGAGCTGGCCCAGCAGGTGACCGACGCGCTCACCCCGTACGCCCGTTCCGTGCGGCTGCGGCTGGCGACCGTGGTCGGCGGGATGTCCATCGGCCGGCAGGCCGGTGCGCTACGGGCCGGGGCGGAGATCGTCGTCGCGACGCCGGGACGACTCAAGGACCTCATCGATCGTGGTGACTGCCGACTGGACGACATCGCCATCACCGTCCTCGACGAGGCCGACCAGATGGCCGACATGGGCTTCATGCCCCAGGTCACCGCCCTGCTCGACCAGGTGCGTCCCGAAGGGCAGCGGATGCTCTTCTCGGCCACCCTGGACCGCAACGTCGACCTGCTGGTCCGCCGCTACCTGACGGATCCGGTGGTCCACTCCGTCGACCCGTCAGCGGGCGCTGTCACCACGATGGAGCACCACGTGCTCCACGTGCACGAAGCGGACAAGTACCGGACAACCACCGAGATCGCGGCGCGAGACGGCCGGGTGATCATGTTCCTGGACACCAAGCACGCCGTGGACCGGCTGACCACACATCTGCTGAACAGCGGTGTCCGAGCCGCGGCGCTGCACGGTGGCAAGTCCCAGCCCCAGCGCACCCGGACCCTCACCCAGTTCAAGACCGGACATGTGACGGTGCTGGTGGCGACCAACGTCGCGGCCCGTGGTATCCACGTCGACCACCTCGATCTGGTCGTCAACGTGGATCCGCCGAGCGACCACAAGGACTACCTGCACCGCGGCGGCCGTACCGCCCGCGCCGGCGAGTCCGGCAGCGTCGTCACCCTCGTGACCCCCGGCCAGCGCCGCGGCATGAGCCGGCTGATGGCTTCGGCCGCCATCACTCCCCGGATCACCGCGGTACGTTCGGGTGAAGCGGAACTGAGCCGCATCACGGGCGCCCAGGCCCCCTCCGGTGTCCCCGTCGTCATCACCCCGCCCGCCGTGCCCCGCCCCCGCCGCGCCGCGTCTTCCGCGGCTGCCTCGTCCCGAGGCCGCCACGACCGTCCCGCCCAGGGGCGCGCCACCGGGCGAGCCGGGCGGCGCAGGCCGCAGCGGTCCGCCTTCGACCCGACGGCCTAGAGCGCGTCGATCAAGAGCTCACCCATCTCCGAGGAGGCAGCGTTGACACAGGTTCAGGCACGACGACACCAGGCGGATCTCTCCCTCATGGCCCTGGCCGACGACATGGCCGCGTCCGGCCTCCGGGTCCGGGACGACATGACCGTAGAGGTCGCGCTGTCCGTCATGGCCGGCGCCCGGGTCGAGTACCTCTTCCTGTGCGACGCGGACGACCAGTGCACGGGCTCGGTCACCCGGGCCGAACTCGCCGTGCACCGCGGCAGTGCCACGTACACGGACCGGATCCGTCTACGGGACGTCGTCCTCACCCTCTCCCACTGATCCGCCTCGGCCCGATCAGCCCGTTCTCCTTCTCCCCGTGGGGGCCTCATGCGCTGTGTCATCGCCCGGTACCCGTTCGACCTGACCAAGAGCGGAGTGCTGGCCTCGATGAAGGGCGTCACACCCGAACTCGTCACGGCTGAGTTCGTGGCCATCGGCCGCCGCCGCTACCCCGTCAAGCAGGTCGGCGAGGTCATCACCCGGCAGGACCGCCGCGACTTCACCAGCGGCGAGGTCCTCCGGGCCATGACCCGTCTCGGCTTCACCTGCCACGACCACGTCAAGACCGCGGCCGCGCAGGTCTCCACTCCGCTCCAGACGGCGTCGGCACTGCTCGGCGCCCCGCCCCTGGAGGTATGAGGAAGGGCGGGCTACCGCCACCAAGATCCCGATGAGGGCCCTGCCGACGCGCGTCGGCAGGGCCCTCATCGCCGTCTCACGCCCGTCGGCCACAGGCAGTCTTCGCCTCCAGGGAGCGAAAATCTACTCTTGCCAGAGTAGACATTGAGCTTTGGCTCGGTTAGCATTTTTCTTGTAGACGAGGTCGAGCGAACCCGGCAGACATGAACTGGCGGGTGCAGTACTCGAGTAGTTCCGCAGTACCAGTTCGCCCAGTGGTTGGTTCAGAGGAAGGACGGAGGAGCAGACGCCATCAGGATCGCCCGGCCCGAGGAGCACTCGGCCCGGGTACCGCAAGACCCCGGATTGGAAGGTGGTCCCCGGTCACGCACCGCGATCCCCGCACCCCCCTGCTTCAGGGCCGGTAGCGGAAAACAGAAGGTCGGCACAGCATGAGGGCCGACAGATGGTGTTGAATTTCCTTCGGGGCCCTGGTGCCGTACGGCACCAGGGCCCCTCGACGCGTTGGGCACATCGAGGTGACATGACAGCAGATACCCCACTCAGTAATCGTCTGGACGACGACGACTACCCCGCGTACACGATGGGGCGGGCCGCCGAGATGCTCGGCGCCACCCCGGCCTTCCTCCGAGCCATCGGTGAGGCCCGGCTGATCACTCCGTTGCGCTCGGAGGGCGGACACCGCCGGTACTCCCGCTACCAGTTGCGGATCGCGGCGCGCGCCCGCGAACTCGTCGACCGAGGCACCCCGATCGACGCCGCGTGCCGCATCGTCATCCTCGAGGACCAGCTCGAGGAAGCTCAGCGCATCAACGCCGAGTACCGCCGCCGCGCCGGGCACGAAGCGCCCGACGGTTCCGCTCCCGATCCCGGCTGAGCACCCGCCCGGGACACAAGTTTCAAGCCGCTTCGCGGTGCACGGGGGCCCGCTCCGAGAAATCCGGCTCGGGAGCGCGCGGGGGTGTGGAGACCAGGGCCGCCGCCTCGCCGGCCGCCAGCAGGTCACGCATGGACACCCCGGCGACCGCGAACGGCTGCGGCTGCCCCTTGCTCTCTGTAGCCGACATGGACGCCTCCCGAAGGGCCGGGGCAACGAAGTTAGGTTCACCTAACCACGGACTGGATACCATGTGACCACGCACAAGACGCCGAACGCAACATCTTGCCGACGTCTTGTCGGAACGTTCATCAAAAGACCGCACACCGCGCCGTACGCGGCTCAGGAACTCACGCGGCTCACGGACTCACGCGGCGAGCACGCTCAGGTCCGCCGACGCCCAGCGTTCGCCCACACCGGTGATCGTCATCTGCCGGACCTCGTCGGTCGTGTCGCCCACCGCGCGGTGGATGACGACCTGGAGCCGGTCCTCGGTCAGCTCCTCGACCTTGCCCTCGCCCCACTCCACGACCATCACGGACTCGGGCAGCGAGACATCGAGGTCGAGGTCCTCCATCTCGTCGAGCCCGCCGGAGAGCCGGTAGGCGTCGACATGGACCAGGGGCGGCCCGTCGCCCAGCGAGGGATGCACCCGGGCGATCACGAAGGTCGGCGAGGTGACGGCCCCGCGCACGCCGAGCCCCTCCCCCAGCCCACGGGTCAGTGTCGTCTTGCCCGCCCCGAGCTCTCCGCTGAGCATCACCAGGTCACCCGCGCGCAGCAGTTTCGCGAGCCGGCGGCCCAGCTCCCGCATCTGCTCGGGGGACGTGACGACGATCTGGACGGATCCGGGCTCAGCCGGGCTGTGCGGTGCTGGTGCTTCCATAGCCCTTCACGGTAGCCCCTGCGGGCACGGCACCCGTGCGGGTGAGCAGGTCGGCGAGGCGGTCGGTGACCACCTCCGGGTGCTCCAGCATCACCAGATGCCCCGCGTCCGGCACCAGCACCAGCTCGGCGTCCGGCAGCAGATCGGCGATGGCCTCGCTGTGCTCACTGGGCGTGACCAGATCCTGCACCCCGGCCAGGACGAGGACCGGCATGTCGGCGAAGCACCCGAGCGCCTCGGTCTTGTCGTGGTCGTTGAACGCCGGGTAGTACTCGGCGACCACGTCGATCGGCGTGCTCTCGATCATCCGCTCGGCGAACCGGGCGACGGCCGGATCGACGTCCCGGGACGCGAAGGAGTACCGCTTGATGATCCCGGCGAACAGGTCGGCGGTGGCCCGGCGCCCCTTCTCCACCAGGTCGGCCCGCTGTCCCAGCGCCTTCAGCACGCCGGGCAGCACCCGCCGCACCGCGTTGACGCCGGCGACCGGGAGTCCGTAGTTGACCTCGCCGAGCCGCCCCGACGACGTCCCCACGAAGGCGACCCCGACGACCCGCTCGCTGATCAGCTCGGGGTACTGGTCGGCCAGCGCCATCACCGTCATGCCGCCCATCGAGTGGCCGACCAGCACGATCGGTCCCTCGGGGGCGGCCGCGTCGATGACGGCCTTGAGGTCGCGTCCCAGCTGCTCGATGGTGACCGGCTCGTCGTCCCGCGCCTGTGCCACGCCCCGCGCGGACCGGCCGTGGCTGCGCTGGTCCCAGTGCACGGTCCGTACGACACCGCGCAGCGCGGCCCGCTGGAAGTGCCAGGAGTCCTGGCTGAGGCAGTAGCCGTGGCTGAAGACGACCGTGACGGGCGCGGGTGCCTTGCGGCCGAAGAGCCGTCGGCGGCGCGGGCCGATGGCGGCGGGGGCGGCCTCCGGGTCGATGTCGTCGACCTCGTAGTACAGCTCCGTACCGTCGTCGGCGAGCGCTTTGCCGGGCATGCCGCGCAGCGAGCCGTAGGGTCCCGCCGAGTCCAGGGCGAGCCGGGCCTTCTGGCGCATGCCCCGGCCGACCGTCATCCGTTCCAGGGCGACACCGGCGGCCGCGCCCGCGGCCACCACGCCTATCGCGACGCCGGCGATGCCGGTCGCCCGCCGCCAGCCTCCCGCGGCCCCCGCGGCGGAGGCCGCGACGGCCGCGGAGGCTGCGTTCGCTACGGCCTCCGCACTGCTCTCGCTCACGTACCGCTCCTCTTCGCCGGGGTGCTGATCAGGTTCGTTGTCATGGGACGGCCGGGTGATGCCGTTGGTGCCACTGTTGTCAGGGTGCCTGTTGTTTCTCGCGTGACGGCTCCCTGTGCGAGTTACCCGTCCTGTTCCTCATTCACATAGACGCGAGGAACGCGCGTTCCGATCCGCGTCACGATCTCGTAGGCGATGGTTCCGGCCGCCTGGGCCCAGTCCTCGGCGGTGGGCTCACCACGGTCCCCGGGCCCGAAGAGCACCGCCTCGGCGCCCGCCGCGGGCGCGTCGCCGCCCAGGTCCACCACGAACTGGTCCATGGCGACCCGTCCCGCGATCGTGCGCCACTTGCCCTCGACCAGGACCGGTCCGGCCGAGGAGGCGTGCCGCGGGATGCCGTCCGCGTAGCCCAGCGGGACGAGGCCGAGGGTGGTCTCGCCGGGGGTCACGTACCCGTGGCCGTAGCTCACGCCGTGCCCGCCCGGTACGTGCTTGACCAGGGCGAGCGAGGCGGACAGCGTCATCACCGGGCGCAGCCCGAAGTCGGCCGACGTGCCGAGCTCGGGGCTGGGCGAGATGCCGTAGGTGGAGATGCCGGTGCGGACCAGGTCGAAGTGGCTCTCGGGGAGCGTGAGCGTGGCCGGCGAGTTGGCGATGTGCCGGACCTCGGGCCGGGCGCCCCGCTCCTCGGCGTACGCGACCATCTCCCGGAAGAGGGTGAGCTGGGCGGCGATGGAGGGATGGCCGGGCTCGTCGGCGCAGGCGAAGTGCGACCAGAGCCCCGTGACGCGCAGGAGTCCCTCGGCCTCGGCGCGCAGGGCCCCGTCGACCAGCCGGGCCCAGTCGTCGCCGGGCTGGCAGCCGCCCCGCCCGAGCCCGGTGTCGGCCTTGAGATGCACCCGCGCGGGCCGTCCGGCGAGCCGGGCCGCCGCGGTGACCTCGTCCAGCGCCCACATCGCGCTGACGGACACGTCGAGGTCGGCCTCGATCGCCTCGCGCCAGGGCCCGCCGGGCGTCCACAGCCAGCACATGATCCGGCCCGGCAGCCCGGCGGCCCGCAGGGCGAGGGCCTCCTCGGGCGTGGCGGTGCCCAGCCAGTCCGCCCCCGCGGCGACGGCGGCGCGGGCGCACGGCACAGCCCCGTGGCCGTACGCCTCGGACTTCACCACGGACATCAGGGCCGCGCCCGGCGCGTGGGCGCGCAGGGCCCGCACATTGGCCCGCAGGGCGGCCAGATCGATCTCGGCGCGGGCCCGCAGGGGCGCGGTCCGCGGGGCTGTTCTCTCGCTCATCGCGAACAGTGTCTCAGAGCGGCCCGGCACTGCCGGGGCAGCGGCCCCGCAATGTCAGCCCGTCCGGCACTCGAGGACGTGGCCGTCCGGGCCGAAGCGGGGGGCACCCTCACCCCGTGGGCCCCCACCGCACCCACTCCCTCACCCAAGAACATTCCGCCACGCCACCGGAACCGCGTCCGCCACGTCATGCGCCCCCACCGGCGCCCCGTCCGCCGCCAGCCTCCCGGCGAGCCCGTGCACATACGCCCCCACACTCCCGGCGTCCACCGCGCACAGCCCCGCCGCCAGCAACGACCCCGCCAGCCCGGACAGCACGTCCCCGCTCCCCGCCGTGGCCAGCCAGGACGTCCCCGTCGCATTCACCCGCACCGCCCCGCCCCCCGAGTCGGCGACCAGCGTCGTGGACCCCTTGAGCAGCACGGTCGCCCCGTACCGCCCCGCCAGCTCCCGAACCGCCGCCAGCCGGGCCCCCTCGACCTCCCCGCGCTCCACGCCGAGCAGCGCCGCCGCCTCACCGGCATGCGGCGTCATCAGCGTCGGCGCCCTCCGCCCCCGTACGGCCTCCGCGTCGGCCAGCCGCAACCCGTCCGCGTCGATCAGCACCGGCACGTCCGCCGCCAGCACCTCCCCCACCGTCGCCGCGTCGTCCCCGGCCCCCGGCCCGACGACCCACGCCTGCACCCGCCCGGCGTGCTTCGGCCCCCGGTCCGACACGAGCGTCTCGGGATACCGCGCGATGACGGCGTCCCCGGCCGGCCCGACGTAGCGCACGGCCCCGGCCCCGCCCCGCAACGCCCCCGAGACGGCCAGTACGGCGGCGCCCGGGTAGCGCGCGGACCCGGCGGCGATCCCGACGACACCCCGCCGGTACTTGTCGCTCTCGGCCCGGGGCACCGGCAGCAGCCGCGCCACGTCCGCGTGCTGCAACGCCTCAAGGTCCGGCTCGACCGGCAGCTCCAGGCCGATGTCGACGAGCCGCACCGACCCGGCGTACTCCCGCGCCGGGTCGATCAGCAGGCCCGGCTTGTGCGTCCCGAACGTCACCGTCAGATCGGCCCGGACGGCGACGCCGCGCACCTGCCCGGTGTCGACGTCCACCCCGCTCGGCAGATCGACGGCGACCACGGCGCCCCGCGCCCGCCCGGCGGCCGCGGCCAGCGGCACGGCGTCCGGCCGCAGCCCGCCCTTCCCGCCGATCCCGACGATGCCGTCGAGGACGAGGTCCGCCCGCTCGATCAGCTCCTCGACGCCACCGCCACCGGCTTCCACGACCCGGCCCCCGGCCCGCCGCAACGCCGCGAGCCCCGCCGTATGCGCACGCTCCGGCGCGAGCAGCGCGGCGGTGACTCCGGCCCCGCGCCGGGCCAGCCGGGCCCCGGCGTACAGCGCGTCACCGCCGTTGTCGCCGCTCCCGACCAGCAGCACGACCCGGCTGCCGTACACCCGTCCGAGCAGGTCGGCGCAGGCGGCGGCGAGTCCGGCGGCGGCGCGTTGCATCAGCGCCCCCTCCGGCAGCCGCGCCATCAGCTCCCGTTCGGCGGTCCTGACCGTCTCCACGCTGTACGCACTCCGCATGCGGTCGAGTTTCCCGTACGACCGCCCGGCCACTCCCGCGCAACTCGCGCACGGGCGAACCCGCCGTACCTCGGACGCCTCACAACCGTGCCGCGTCCCGCCCAACTGCGAGGCCCACCAGACCCATTGACGCTGTGCACGCCCTTTGCCAGACTCACCGGCCGCAGGCGCAGAAAGCGCTTGCACACCCCCCACGTCCGACGAAACCGAGGCCCCCCATGGGACGCAGATCCGCCTTCCTCGCCGCCGCCGGTGCCACCGCCCTCCTCACCGCCGCCGGCACCCTGACCGCTCCCGCCGCCGCCACCACCTCGGCCGCCGCCCCCACGCGAGCGGCGGCCTGCGGAGACGGCTCCTTCCAGGCGGAGGCCGTGCAGAACGGCGCCAACTGGACCGCCCGGCGCGGCGGCAGCACGGTCTACACCGGCACCGACCTGCGCGCCGCCGTCCAGGCCGCCGTCAACAGCCTCACCTCGGGCCGGACCGCGAAGGAGCGGGTCGTGGTCCGCGGCTCGGGCTCGATCCCGGCGGGTTCCCGCATCTCGCTCCCCAGCTACACCGTCCTCGACGTCTGCGGCACGATCGATGTCACCGGCAGCGGCTCGGGCGACCAGGCGCCGGTCTACTCCCGCGGCACACGCGACATCGAGGTGCAGAACCTCAAGCTCACCGGCACCCCGCTCTACGGCATCTTCCTGCGCAACGTCCAGAACGTGGTGCTCGGCCAGATCGACATGCGCCTCTCCCGCGGCCTGGGCGTCCGGATCGACAACCGCGGCGACACCAGCCAGTGGACGCGCAACGTCCGCATCGACAACGTCTATGTCTCCGGCGCGTCCAGCCACGCGGTCGAGACCTACGGCGTCGACGGCCTCACCGTCGGCACGGTCACCGCCCGCAACGTGGGCGAGTCCGGCCTGCTGCTCAACCAGACGATCAACGCCAACGTCACCAAGGTCGACGCGGAGAACGCCGGCACCGGCACCGGCTACGCCGCCTTCCGCATGGCCAACCGCAACGGCCGGGTCGGCAGCGGCTACCCCACCAACATCCGCGTCGGCGAGGTCATCGCCCGGGGCGGCGGACGCGGCGTGTTCTGCGTCTCGGAGAGCGGCGGGGCGACGATCAACAAGGTGACGCTGTCCAATACCGGCAACAACTCGGTCCTGATCGAGAACTGCTACAACGTCAATCTGGCGGCCCAGAGCGGCACGATCACGGGCGGCGGCGAACTGCGCCTGGCCGCCCGCTCGGAGTTCCCGAACAACAAGGACATCACCGTCCAGAACCTGACGGTCACCAACTCGGCCATCAGGGAAAGCCCGTGCGGCGAGAACACGACGTTCCGCAACATCACGCGGGTGAACAGCAGCCAGTCGATCTGCTGACGCCCGCCCGTCCGCGGAGCCCTCGCCTTCACCCGGCGGAGCCCTCGCCCTCACCCGGCGGGGGCTTCACCGCGCAGCCCGCTCAGCGCCCGCATGGCGTCGCGCTCGATGCGCGCGACGTCGGACAGGACGGCGCCCGCCCGCACGAGACACTCCTCATCGCCCGACTCGCCGGCTCGCGCGATCAGGGCCGCGACATCCGTCCACAGCGCGGCCGCCTCGGAGTACAGCCTGTGCCCGGTGCGGAGATGCCCGCTGTCGATCCACTCGGCGCATTCGGCGAGGAAGTCGCGGTAGAGGTTGCGGAACAGGGCACCTCCGGTGCCGGCCTTCTCCATCAGGGTGGCGGCCTGCGGCAGGTCCCGCTGGGGGGTGTCGGTGCGCTGGAGCCAGCGGGGCAGGAGCTTCCCGGCCTTGTCGATGCCCCGGTGACCGAGGTTGGCGATGGGCGGGCCGAGAAAGGCGTCCGCGCAGGCGGTGATGGCGGGAACGATCCGGTCCCGCGGGGCGGGCGGCTTCCCCGGGGCGGTCAGAACGAAGGACCGGTGCCGGGCGGTCATCGGCCCGCGTGCGGCCCTGGCCCGGGCAAGGCCGGCCAGGCTGGTGGACACGGCCCCGCCCTGCTGAACGGTGTCCACCAGGTAGGCGTCCTGCTCGTCGTAGCCGTACAGGGCGACGACATGGCCGCCGAAGTGCACCTTCGAGGTGAAGTAGTCCAGATGGTAGCTGTCGAGCTGCAGCCCGACGGGGCGACCGGCGTCGATGGCCGCCGCCACGTTCTCCCATCCCTTGCGGGCGGATCCGGTCTCCCGCACCACGAGCCCCAGCCCGAGCCTGTCGGCCAGGTTCCTGGTGAGCTCGAAGGGCTTGACCCGCCCTCCGAGGAACGGGAAGCCCATGTTCTTGCTGTCCCAGTAGACGAAGGACAGGCCGGAGCCGAGGCCGAAGAGCATGGGCTCGGACAGATCGATGCCCTGGTGCCGCAGCAGCACTCCCAGTGCCGTCGTCTCGCAGTGCTGCGCACCGCGGGTGTCGATGCCTTCCACCATGGCCATGCCGAGCCTCCCGGGAGTCCGTTACGATCGACGTACGATTTGAACTCGTTCAAAAAGTCGCTCTCCGACGGGAGGCCAGACCATGGCCGGATCCACCGCGTCCACGGCAACCGACACACCCGCCACCGCCCTTGGCCCCACGGCACTCGTCCTCGGCGCCTTCTCCGCCGTGGGCACATGGGCGTTCCTGATCCCCTGGACGGTGATGGCCGGTGCGCTGGCCATCACGTTCGGCGCGATGGGCATCCACTACGCCCGCAGGGGCACGGGCCGGCTGTGGCCGGCGGCGACGGGCACGGCGCTGGGCGCGGCGGGCTTCATCGGCACCGTCACCCTGCTGTGGGCGATGTACTGACCCACCGGCCCATGTCACGCCTCCGCGATGACAACCGCCGAGGCCACCCCGGCGTCATGGCTCAGGGACACGTGCCAGGACCGCACTCCGAGCTCGGCGGCCCGCGCGGCGACGGTCCCGGTCACCCGCAGCCGGGGCCGCCCACTGTCCTCGACGTACACCTCGGCGTCCGTCCAGAGCAGCCCGGCCGGGGCACCGAGCGCCTTGGCCAACGCCTCCTTGGCGGCGAACCGCGCAGCGAGAGAGGCGACCCCCCGCCGCTCCCCACTGGGCAGCAGCAACTCCCGCTCCACGAACAGCCGCTCGGCCAGCGCGGGCGTACGCTCCAGGGACGCGCCGAACCGCTCGATCTCGGCGACGTCGATCCCGACCCCGATGATGCTCATGCGCAGCACCCTACGGTGACGCCACGGCGTTTCCTCGCGCTGACTAGCATGATCAACATGGATTGGGACGGCCTCACCGACCGCGACCGCTACGGGGACTGGTACCTGAAGGCTCGGGACCGGTTCTCGGACAGGGCCCGGGACGCCGACTGGGACGGCCTGTTCGGGGAGCTGGAGGAGAATCCCGGGTACGTCAATCTCGCCCGGCCCGGGAACCGCAGTGGATTCGCCCCGCTGCACCAGGCCGCCTGGCACGGTGCCGGCGTGACCGTCGTCTCCCGGCTGATCGCGCACGGCGCCTGGCGCACGCAGCGCACCCGGGACGGACGGCTCCCCATGGATGTCGCACGGGAGCGGGGCCACACACACCTGCTGGAACTCCTGGAGCCGGTCGCGGTGCGGCGGCTCCCCTCCCCCTCCGACACGCTGGAGCACCACTTCCACGCGATGCTGCGGGAGCGCACCGGCAGCTGCTTCGACAAGATCGAGCACCTGCTGCCACCGCTGTCTCCCCTGACGGAGGGTCTGGACGTGCGGATCTTCTTCCGGGTGGTCGGCATGATGGGCGGTTTCCACTACCGCCTCCACGCGGACACCGTGCATGTGCACGGCAGCTCGCGGATGGACGCCGACAACGGGGACTTCTACCAAGTGACCCCCGACGGCTGGACCAAGCTCCCCTACAGTCCCAGACCGCCGGCGCCTTGGAGCTTCCCGTACTGAGGGCCCCGCACGTTCCCGGCAGCAACCTTCAGTCGCTTCACGGAAGCCCTCCGCGCCGAACTCCGAGCGGACACCCCCAAGTCTGAACTCCCTCACGGGAGAACGCAGACCATGAAGTGGAAGTCCCTGGGCACCGCACTGACCACTGCGGCCCTCATCGGCACGGCCCTCACGGGCGCCGTCGCCACCGCCGGCACCGCCGCCTCGGCGACGAAGCCGGACTGCGGCAGCGCGCTGACCAACGTGAAGCCCAAGTCGAGCGCCACGGCTCTCGGCACCTGGGGCAAGGGCCAGAAGGGCGGGGTCTGCTTCGGCGGCCCCAACGGCACCAGCAAGGAAGGCTGGGTCCCCGCGACCTGCCTGCCCATCTGAGCCTGAGCATCTGACGGCCTGACCGGCTGACCCAGGGGCGAACGGAACTCAGCCGTTCGCCCCCACTCTCACTCCACCGTCACCGACTTCGCCAGGTTCCGAGGCTGGTCCACGTCGTTGCCACGAGCCGTCGCCAGCTCGCACGCGAACACCTGAAGCGGCACCGTCGCGACGAGCGGCTGCAGCAGAGTCGGCGTGACGGGAATCCGGATGAGGTGATCGGCGTACGGCACCACGGCCTCGTCCCCGTCCTCCGCGACGACGATCGTCCGAGCCCCTCGCGCCCGGATCTCCTGGATGTTGGACACGATCTTGTCGTACAGCACGGACCGCCCTCGCGGCGACGGCACCACGACGACCACCGGCATGTCCTCCTCGATCAGGGCGATCGGACCGTGCTTCAACTCCCCCGCCGCGAACCCCTCGGCGTGCATGTACGCCAGTTCCTTGAGCTTCAGCGCGCCCTCGAGCGCCACGGGATACCCGACATGCCGCCCCAGGAACAGCACCGTGTCCTTGGAGGCGAGCGAACGGGCCAGCTCCCGCACCGGCTCCATGGTCCCGAGGACCTGCTCCACCGCACCGGCGATCGAGGACAGGTCGCGGATCACGGCCCGGATCTCGTCGCCCCACTTGGTGCCGCGCACCTGGCCCAGATACAGCGCGACCAGATAGCAGGCCACCAACTGCGTCAGGAACGCCTTGGTGGACGCGACCGCGACCTCCGGCCCGGCGTGCGTGTACAGCACCGCGTCGGACTCGCGCGGGATCGTCGAGCCGTTGGTGTTGCAGATGGCCAGGACCTTGGCGCCCTGCTCACGGGCGTGGCGCAGCGCCATCAGCGTGTCCATGGTCTCGCCGGACTGCGAGATGGCGATGACCAGGGTCTGCGCGTCCAGGATCGGGTCCCGGTACCGGAACTCGCTGGCCAGCTCCACCTCGCACGGGATGCGCGTCCAGTGCTCGATGGCGTACTTGGCGATCATCCCGGCGTGGAAGGCCGTACCGCACGCGACGATGACGACCTTGTCGATCTCCCGCAGCACCCCCTGGGGAATCCGCACCTCGTCCAGGGTCAGCGACCCGGAGCCGTCGATCCGGCCCAGCAGCGTATCGGCGACCGCCTTGGGCTGCTCGGCGATCTCCTTGAGCATGAAGTAGTCATAGCCCCCCTTTTCCGCGGCCGACGCGTCCCAGTCGACGTGGTACGACCGGACGTCGGCAGGCAGTCCGTCGAACCCGGTCACCGTCACGCCGTCCCGGCGCAGCTCCACCACCTGGTCCTGTCCCAGCTCGATCGCCGACCGCGTATGGGCGATGAACGCGGCGACGTCCGAGGCGAGAAAGGCCTCGCCCTCTCCAACGCCCACCACCAGCGGCGAGTTCCGCCGCGCGCCCACCACCACGTCCGGCTCGTCGGCATGCACCGCGACCAGCGTGAAGGCGCCCTCCAGCCGCCGGCACACCAGCCGCATCGCCTCGGCGAGATCCGCGCACGACGAGAACTCCTCGGCGATCAGATGCGCGACGACCTCGGTGTCCGTCTCGGAGCCCAGCGCGTGGCCCCGCTCCTCCAACTCGGCCCGCAGCAGGGCGAAGTTCTCGATGATGCCGTTGTGCACGACGGCGACCCGGCCCGCGTTGTCGAGGTGCGGGTGGGCGTTGGAGTCCGTCGGCCCGCCGTGCGTGGCCCACCGGGTGTGCCCGATCCCCGTCGCACCGGTCGGCAGCGGCCTGCCGTCCAGCTCCTTCTCCAGATTGAGCAACTTCCCGGCCTTCTTCGCCGCCGCCAGCCCACCATCGGCCAGCACGGCGACACCCGCCGAGTCGTACCCCCGGTACTCCAGCCGCTTCAGCCCGGCCATCACAACCTCGAGCGCGGACTGCGGCCCCACGTATCCCACGATTCCACACATGGGCGGCAGCTTAAGGTCGATTTCCGTGCCGAACAGGCCGCTGCGTGCCCGAAATCGGAAATTCCCACCACCGTACGAACGCCGGACCGCAAACGGGCGCCTGCCCTCACACCTTCGCCCGATAAGCCCGCATGGCCAACGGATAGAACACCACCGCGATCCCCGCGGCCCACACCAACGACCACATCACCGGCTCCGCCACCGCCCCGCCCAGCAGCAGCCCCCGGAACGCGTCGGACAGATGCGTGACCGGATTGACGTCGCTCCATGCCTGGAGCCACCCCGGCATGGTGTCGACGACGACGAACGCGCTGCTGGTGAAGGTGATCGGGAAGATGAGGGTGAAGGCGAACGCCTGCACCTTCTCCGCGTCGCCCGCCAGCATCCCGATCAGCACCGCGCTCCAGGACACGGCCGCGGCGAACACGGTCACCAGCAGCGCGCCGAGCAGGAACCCGCCGAATCCGCCGGTGATGCGGAAGCCGAGTGCCAGGCCGAGGCCGATCATCAGCAGCAGGGCCCACAGGTGCTTGGCGAGGTCCGCGGTGATCCGGCCGATCAGCGGCGCGGACCGCGCGATCGGCAGACTGCGCAGCCGGTCGAAGACGCCCTTGGTGAGGTCGGTGTTGAGCGCCATCGCCGTGTACATCGTCATGAACAGGGTGTTCTGCACGATGATCCCGGGCAGCGCGTACTTCAGATACGCCTCGGGCGATCCGGCCATCTGCCCGCCCAGCACATAGGTGAAGAGGAACACGAACATGATCGGCGTAATGCTGTAGTCGACCAGTTCGAGCGGGTTGTGCTTGACGGCGACCAGACTCCGCCAGGCCATCGTGAAGGTCTGCCGCATCCCGGCGAGCGGCGGCACCCGGCCCGACGCGGTGACCGGCGGGGTCAGCGTGGTCGCGGTCATGACCGGCTCACCGCCTTCTCCAGCCCGTCGTCGTCACGGGCGTTCTCTCCGTCGTCATGGACGGCGGCCCCGCCGTTCCCCTCGGGCTCGCCCGGCTCGGCGCGATGCCCGGTCAGCGCGAGGAAGACCTCGTCGAGCGAGGAGCGCCGCAGGGCCAGCTCCCCCACCGCGATCCCCTCCCGGTCCAGCGCGCGCACCACGGCCGGCATCAGCTCGGGGTCCTTCACCGGGGCGGTGACCATCTCGCCCTCGATCCGCGCCTCCGGCCCGGCGGCCCCGGCCACCAGCGCGTGCGCCCGCGCGAGATCCTTCCCCACGATCGGCCGCAGCTCCAGCACCTGCCCGCCGACCTGCGCCTTCAGCCGGTCCGGCGTGCCCTCGGCGATCACCCGGCCCTTGTCGATCACCACGATGTCGTCGGCGAGCACATCGGCCTCGTTCAGATACTGCGTGGTCAGCAGGGCCGTCGCCCCGTCCGCGACCAGGCCGCGCAGCAGATCCCACAGCTCACCGCGGCTGTGTGGATCAAGACCCGTGGTCGGCTCGTCCAGGAAGAGGATGCTGGGCCGCCCCACCAGACTGGCCGCGAGGTCCAGGCGCCGGCGCATCCCGCCCGAGAAGGTCTTCGTCGCCCGCCCGGCCGCGTGCGTCAGCTGGAACCGCTCCAGCAGCTCACCCGCCCGCGCCTTCGCGTCCCGCCGCGACAGACCCAGCAGTCGGCCGATGAGCAGCAGGTTCTCCGTGCCGGTGAGGTTCTCGTCCACCGCCGCGTACTGCCCGGTCAGCCCGACGAGGGAGCGTACGACCCCGGCCTCCCGGATCACGTCGTGGCCGGCCACCCGGGCCCTGCCCCCGTCCGGGCGCAGCAGTGTCGCGAAGATCCGCACCGCGGTCGTCTTCCCGGCACCGTTGGGCCCCAGCAGCCCGAGCACCGTGCCCTTGCGGGCCGCCAGGTCGACGCCGGCCAGCGCCTCGGTCTCCTTGAACCGTTTGACCAGGCCTTCCGCCTCTATCGCATACGTCATGGGTACCCCCAGGCGTTCATGGACCCCGGACCGGGCCCACTCCTCCCACAACTGTGACGCACACCACTGACATTCCGCCTGTGTCAGTTTTTCTCCCAATGAACAAGGGCGAATCATGGCGAATACCTCGCGTGACGGATCCCACCTCACGGTCCGTTCGTACGCCCGTAACAATGGACTGTGATCTCTCCGGTCTCCTCGATGCCCCGGAGCGCCCACCGGCAGCGGCCGGAGGCGACTCCCTACGTCGACCTCACCCGAGCCGAGTGGAGCGCGCTGCGTGACAAGACGCCGCTGCCACTGACGGCCGAGGAGGTCGAGAAGCTGCGCGGTCTCGGCGATGTCATCGACCTCGACGAGGTGCGGGACATCTACCTCCCGCTGTCCAGACTCCTCAATCTCTACGTCGGCGCCACGGACGGCCTCAGAGGCGCCCTGAACACGTTCCTGGGCGAACAGGGCTCCCAGTCCGGCACCCCGTTCGTCATAGGAGTCGCCGGCTCGGTCGCGGTCGGCAAGTCCACCGTCGCCCGCCTCCTCCAGGCCCTGCTCTCCCGCTGGCCGGAGCACCCGCGCGTCGAGCTGGTCACCACCGACGGCTTCCTGCTGCCCACCAAGGAGCTCCAGGCCCGCGGCCTGATGTCGCGGAAGGGCTTCCCCGAGTCCTACGACCGCCGCGCCCTGACCCGCTTCGTCGCCGACATCAAGGCCGGCAAGGACGAGGTCACGGCCCCGGTCTACTCCCACCTCATCTACGACATCGTCCCGGACCAGAAGCTCACGGTCCGCCGCCCCGACATCCTGATCGTCGAGGGCCTGAACGTCCTCCAGCCCGCCCTGCCCGGCAAGGACGGCCGCACCCGGGTCGGCCTCGCCGACTACTTCGACTTCAGCGTGTACGTCGACGCCCGCGTCGAGGACGTCGAGCGCTGGTACCTCAACCGCTTCCGCAAGCTGCGCGCGACCGCCTTCCAGAACCCGTCCTCGTACTTCCGCAAGTACACCCAGGTCTCGGAGGAGGAGGCCCTCGACTACGCGCAGACGATGTGGCGCACGATCAACCGGCCCAACCTGGTCGAGAACATCGCCCCCACCCGCGGCCGGGCCACCCTCGTCGTCCGCAAGGGCCCCGACCACAAGGTGCAGCGGCTCAGCCTGCGCAAGCTGTGACGCCCGGGGGAAAGGCCGGTTAGATAGGCGCCATGCTCCACCTGCGCCTGATCACGCCGTCCGAGAAGACCGACGAAGTGGTGCTGCTGATCGAGAAGACGGTCGGCACCACCCACCTCGTCGTACTGCCGGACACCGCCCGCAACCCCTCCGGGGACGTCGTCATGTGCGACGTGGCCCGCGAGGCGGGCGACGAACTCCTCACCGGCCTGCGGGAACTGGGCATCGACACCAGCGGCTCCATCGCCGTCGAGACCATCGACCTGTCCCTGTCCGAGCGGGCCGAGAAGGCCGAGGCCGACGCACCCGGCGAGGGCGCGGACGCGGTCCTGTGGGAGCACCTGAGCGACGCGACGCACGAGGAGTCGACGCTCTCCGTCACCTACCTGGCCTTCATCACGCTGGCCACGATGATCGCGGCCTGCGGTGTGGTCCTGGACAACGCGATCCTGATCGTGGGCGCCATGGCGGTGGGCCCGGAGTTCGGCCCCCTCGCCGGCATCTGCACCGCGATCGTCCGCCGCAGATCACGCCTGGCCCTGCGCTCCCTGATCGCCCTGCTGGTGGGCTTCGCGGTGGCGATGACGGTGACGGTCGGCTTCAGCCTCTTCATGAACGCCGTCGGACTGTTCACCGAGGCCCAACTGGAAGCCGACCGCCCCAACACCGGCTTCATCTACGCCCCCGACTGGTTTTCCTTCGTCGTGGCGGTCCTGGCCGGCATCGCCGGCACCCTCTCCCTGACCTCGGCGAAGTCCGGAGCCCTGGTGGGCGTAGCCATCTCCGTAACGACGGTCCCGGCCGCGGCGAACGCGGCGGTGGCCCTCATCTACGGCGACACCAACCAGACCTTGCGCTCAACAGAACAACTCCTGCTGAACCTCGCGGGGATCCTGCTGGCCGGGACCCTGACCCTGCTGGCACAGAAGTGGCTCTGGGCCAAACAACGCCGGTGAGCTAATGCCCTCAGGGGCGCGGGGAACTGCGCGACAAGCCACGACGCAGCCGCAGCCCGCCCACAACAGAACCCCCCACCCCGAACCGCAAAGCCCAACTACCCCAACGCGGACTTCACGGCATCAGCAAGCCGCCCGGCCACAGCCCGAGCCTGCTCGATATCAGCAGCCTCCACCATCACCCGGACCAACGGCTCGGTCCCGGACGGCCGAAGCAGAACCCGCCCGGTAGCCCCGAGCTCGGCTTCCGCATCGGCAACCGCCACCGACAACTCCGCAGAAGACCCGACCCGCGTCCGGTCGACATCCGGCACATTGATGAGCACCTGCGGCAGCCGCTCCATGACAGCCGTCAGCTCCCGCAACGAACGCCCGCTCCCGGCCACCCGAGCCGCCAGCAGCAGCCCCGTCAGCGTGCCGTCCCCGGTCGTCGCGTGGTCGAGGATGATCACATGCCCGGACTGCTCGCCCCCGAGGGCGAACCCGTGCTCCTTCATCTCCTCCAGCACATACCGGTCACCGACAGCGGTCTGCACCAGCCGGATGCCCTCGCGCTCCATGGCCAGCTTGAACCCGAGGTTGGACATCACCGTGGCGACCACCGTCTCGGACCGCAGAGCGGAGCGTTCCCGCATCGCCAGCGCGAGCACGGCCAGGATCTGGTCGCCGTCCACCTCCGCGCCGGTGTGGTCCACGGCGAGGCAGCGGTCGGCGTCACCGTCGTGCGCGATGCCGAGGTCGGCCCCGTGCTCGACGACGGCGGCCTTGATCTTGCCCAGGTGCGTGGAGCCGCACCCGTCGTTGATGTTGAGCCCGTCCGGCTCGGCCCCGATCGTGACGACCTCGGCACCGGCCCGCTGGAACGCCGCCGGCGAGACCCGGGCGGCTGCGCCGTGCGCCTCGTCGAGGACGACCTTCAGCCCGTCGAGCCGGTTCGGCAGGGCGCCCAGCAGATGCTCGACGTACCGGTCGAAGCCCTCGCCGTACTCCCGGACGCGGCCCACCCCGGCCCCGGTCGGCCGCTCCCACGGGGCGCCGGTGCGGTGCTCCTCGTAGACGGACTCGATCCGGTCCTCCAGCTCGTCGGCGAGCTTGTGCCCGCCGCGGGCGAAGAACTTGATGCCGTTGTCGGGCATGGCGTTGTGGCTCGCGGAGAGCATCACACCGAGGTCGGCGCCGAGCTCTCCGGTCAGGAACGCCACCGCCGGGGTCGGCAGCACGCCGACCCGCAGGACGTCCACACCGGCGCTGGCGAGGCCCGCGACCACGGCGGCCTCCAGGAACTCCCCGGACGCGCGCGGGTCACGCCCGACGACCGCGGTCGGGCGGTGCCCCTCGAAGGTGCCCGCCTCGGCCAGTACGTGCGCCGCGGCCACGGAGAGGCCCAGGGCCATCTCCGCCGTCAGATCCGCGTTGGCGACACCGCGCACGCCGTCAGTGCCGAAGAGTCGTCCCACTGTGGTGTCCTCCGAATTGCTGTGAGAGTGCGGCTCACATCCCCAAGTACTTCCCTAGTACATCCCTGAAGTACATCCCTGAGACTGTCCGGGGCCGGTAGGGGTTGTGTAAACGAACCGCCCCGGCGGCACCATTCGTGCCGCCGGGGCGATCGTTGCAAAGACAGCGGACGCGATTAGCGCTTGCTGTACTGCGGGGCCTTGCGGGCCTTCTTGAGACCGGCCTTCTTGCGCTCGACCGCACGGTCGTCGCGCTTGAGGAAGCCGGCCTTCTTCAGCGGGCCGCGGTTGTTGTCGACGTCCGCCTCGTTCAGCGCACGGGCGACACCGAGACGGAGCGCACCGGCCTGACCGGAGACACCGCCGCCGGAGATGCGGGCGACGACGTCGTAGCGGTCGTCGAGCTCGAGCACCTTGAAGGGCTCGTTGACTTCCTGCTGGTGCACCTTGTTCGGGAAGTAGTCCTCGAGGGTGCGACCGTTGATCTTCCACTTGCCGGTGCCCGGGACGATCCGGACACGGGCGATGGCGTTCTTGCGACGGCCCAGGCCGGCGGCCGGCTGGGGCTCACCGAAACGCGAGGCGAGGGACTCGGAGGTGTACTCACCCTCCACCGGAACCTCGGACTCGGTGGTGTAGCTGTCGATGTCAACTTCTTCGAGCGGCTGCTCGGCAGTGGTCTCGGCCACGATGCTCCTCAGATTCTGTTCAGTCTTAGGGGGTGTGGCCGGACTTACTGCGCGACCTGGGTGATCTCGTACGGCTGCGGCTGCTGCGCGCCGTGCGGGTGCTGGTCACCCTTGTAGACCTTCAGCTTCGAGAGCATCTGACGGCCCAGGGAGTTCTTGGGGAGCATGCCCTTGACGGCCTTCTCGACGGCCTTCTCGGGGTTCTTGTCCAGCAGCTCGTCGTAACGGACGGAGCGCAGACCACCCGGGTAACCGGAGTGGCGGTACGCCATCTTCTGGGTCCGCTTGTTGCCGGACAGGTGCACCTTGTCCGCGTTGATGATGATGACGAAGTCACCAGCGTCGACGTGGGGGGCGTAGATCGGCTTGTGCTTGCCCCGGAGGAGGGTCGCTGCGGTGGTGGCGAGACGACCCAGGACAATGTCCTGGGCGTCGATGACGTGCCACTGGCGCGTCACATCGCCGGGCTTGGGGCTGTACGTACGCACGGTTCGTAGCCTTCGCTTCGAGTGAATGGTCCTGAACAGGTCACCGAAACGATCACGACAGCCTAGACCGCACTGCGGTGACGCAAACCGCGTGCTGGTCGCTGGTCATCGGCCCGGCGGACCGGTGTAAGGGCCCGTCCCGTGAGAATGAGCAAGCCAATACACAACGAACAAGCAGAATACCGGGGCACACCACAAGGGTCAAAACGCGGGATCACCGTCGACGATCGAACACGCAGACGCACAGGCCCGCACACAGGGTGACAGCCCTCCTCAGAGCTCTGCCCCGAACCGGCCGCACATACGGAAACACCGACGACAGCAGCGCATCGACGGCCACCGCGGCGCCCCACCGCAGCACGGAACCGCCACCGCGCGGACGACGGCAGGCCCGCAGCACCGCGAACCCGGCGGGCACCCAGGCCGACGGCCACGACAGCAGGCACACCGCTACCGCCACGGCCACCAGCACCAGAACCCGCCCCCGCACGAACCCCACCCACAGGCTCCCGCTCGCGAGTCGCCCCAACCACCCGGAGATGTCGCCTTTGCCCGTCCGCATGGGAGGAACGCTAGGGGCTGCGAGGCCGATCCAGGCGGACCAGCACACCCCATGTCCCGTCTAAGATGCGCCCCATGAGCTATGGGCAGGGGGGACCCCAGTCCCAGTGGGATCCCTGGAAACCGCAGTCGCAGCAGCCCTGGAACAGCGGGGGCGGTGGCCAGTCTCCGGACTGGGCCGCGCTCGCCGAGGCGTCCGAGTCACGTAACAAACGTCGCCGGCTGCTGCTGGTCGGCGGTGGCGCGCTCGCCACCGTCGCGATCGGTGCGGCCGTCGCCGTGGCGGTGGTCTCGGCCAACGGCGACAACCAGGCGAACAACCCGGCCTCCCTGCCCTCGGCGGACATCCCGAGCGGCTCGCCCTCGGGCCCGTCCTTCGCCCCGACCAGCGCACCGCCCCCGCTGGACCCGAAGGACTTCGTGGCCAGCGCGAAGAAGGACAAGGCCCCGCTCGGCCCGGACATCCTCTTCCCCGGCACCCAGCTGACCATCGGCGAGACGGTCTACAAGAAGGGCCCCACGGCCGACACGAAGAGCTGCGGCTCGGCGGCCGGCGGCACCCTCCCCAAGGCCCTCACCGCGAACGACTGCACGCGCCTGATACGAGTCACCTACTCCAAGGACGGCATCGCCGTCACGGTCGGCGTGGCGGTCTTCGACACCGAGGCCCAGGCGGTCAAGGCCAAGAGCCAGACCACCAAGAAGAGCTACGTCAAGTCGCTCTCCGGCGGCGGGGTGAAGGGCTTCTGCGAGTCCGGGGTCTGCCGCACGACCGGCAACGCCTACGGCCGCTACGCCTACTTCACCAACGCCGGCTTCACCAACGGCGAGGACGTGACACCCAAGGACACCGCGGTCTTCAGGACCGGCGACGACCTGGCCCGGTTCACGTTCAACCAGATCCGCCGCCGCGGCGAGGCCCAGGCATCGGCCGCGGCCAACGAATAGGCCCCACGGGCCCGTCACCGGTCAGCAGCACCCGGCCGACGGCAGCGACCGCTTGTTCCGCGCCTCCTTGTTGCGCGCGGCGAGCAGTTCGTCGGCCGGGTAACCGACCTCCTCCAGCGTCAGCCCGTGCGGCCGTACGACGTGCACGGCCGAGTCCCGCACGCCGGCCGCCAGCACCTTCCCCGGCCAGTCCGGCGGCCGGTGCCCGTCGCCCACGAACAGCAGCGCCCCGATGAGCGAGCGCACCATGTTGTGGCAGAAGGCGTCGGCCCGCACGGTCGCGGTGATGATCCCGTCGCCGCCCCTGACGAGGCTCAGCTCCTGGAGCGTACGGATCGTCGTCGCGCCCTCCCGCTTCTTGCAGTAGGCGGCGAAGTCGTGCTCCCCGAGCAGCCGGCGCGCGGCCTCGTTCATGGCCTCGACGTCCAGCGGCCAGTCGTGCCACAGCACATGGCCGCGCAGCAGCGGGTCGACGCCTCCGGGGTTGTCGGTGACCCGGTACGCGTACCGCCGCCATACGGCCGAGAACCGCGCGTTGAAGCCACTGGGCGCCTCCCTGAGGGCCCAGACCCGTACGTCCCGGCTCAGCCGCCCGGCGAGCCGCTTCAGCAGCTTCTGATGGTGCTCGGCCCAGACCTCGACCGGCAGATCGACATGCGCGACCTGCCCCCGGGCATGCACCCCGGCATCGGTACGCCCCGCCACGGTCAGCTCGTACGTCTCCCGCGACCGCGTCACGGTCCGCAGGGCGTCCTCGATCTCCCCCTGCACGGTCCGCCGCCCCCCGGCCTGCTTGGCCCACCCGGAGAACTCACTCCCGTCGTACGACAGATCAAGCCGGACACGAACGAACCCGGCAGCTGCTTCATCACTCACGCACAGATCCTCTCAGCAACACAAAGGCGGGCCCGCTCCTCACAGAGGAACGGACCCGCCAACGCCTTACGGCAGAACGCTTACGCGTCCTTCGACTCCTCGGCGGGAGCCTCGGCGGCCTCGTCGGACTTGGCCTCGACGGCCTCGTCCTTCTTGAGGGCGTCTTCCTTGACCGCACGCTTGGTCGCGGCCTCGGCCTCGCCGGTCGCCTCCTGCGCCACCGTCAGCGCCTCGACCAGCTCGATGACAGCCATGGGCGCGTTGTCGCCACGGCGGTTACCGATCTTGGTGATGCGGGTGTAGCCACCCGGACGGTTCTCGTAGCGCGGGCCGATCTCGGTGAAGAGCGTGTGGACGATGCTCTTGTCCGTGATGATCTGGAGCACCTGACGGCGGTTGTGAAGGTCGCCCTTCTTCGCCTTGGTGACCAGACGCTCGGCGTACGGCCGCAGCTTGCGGGCCTTCGCCTCGGTGGTGGTGATGCGACCGTGCTCGAACAGCGCCTTCGCGAGGTTCGCGAGGAGGAGCTTCTCGTGCGCGGCGCTGCCGCCCATACGGGCACCCTTGGTGGGCTTCGGCATGGTGTTTCTCCTAGGTGTCTGCCCCGGCCGTATCAGGTACCGGGGTCAGTATCTGAGCAGACGGTTGTCTGTCAGAGATCCGGGGTCCGCTCACGCGAACCCCGGAAGCAGAGACTCAGTACTGCTCGGTCTCCACGAAGCCCGCGTCCGCGTCGTCGTCGGCGCCGAAGGCGTCGGCGGCGGCGGTCGGGTCGAACCCGGGCGGGCTGTCCTTGAGGGCCAGGCCCATGCCGGCCAGCTTCGCCTTGACCTCGTCGATGGACTTCGCACCGAAGTTACGGATGTCCAGGAGGTCGGCCTCCGAGCGAGCCACGAGCTCACCCACGGAGTGGATGCCCTCGCGCTTGAGGCAGTTGTACGACCGAACGGTGAGCTCCAGCTCCTCGATCGGCAGCGCCAGGTCGGCGGCCAGGGCGGCGTCCGTCGGGGACGGACCCATGTCGATGCCCTCGGCGTCGATGTTCAGCTCACGGGCGAGACCGAACAGCTCGACCAGGGTCTTACCGGCCGACGCCATCGCGTCACGCGGACGCATGGCCTGCTTGGTCTCGACGTCGACGATCAGCTTGTCGAAGTCGGTCCGCTGCTCGACACGCGTGGCCTCGACCTTGTACGTGACCTTGAGCACCGGCGAGTAGATCGAGTCGACCGGGATCCGGCCGATCTCCTGGCCGACCTGCTTGTTCTGCACGGCGGAGACATAGCCGCGGCCGCGCTCGACCGTCAGCTCCATCTCCAGCTTGCCCTTGCCGTTGAGCGTGGCGAGGACCAGGTCGGGGTTGTGCACCTCGACACCGGCCGGCGGCGCGATGTCGGCGGCGGTGACCAGACCCGGGCCCTGCTTGCGCAGGTACATCACGACCGGCTCGTCGTGCTCCGAGGAGACGACCAGCTGCTTGATGTTGAGGATCAGGTCGGTGACGTCCTCCTTGACGCCCGGCACGGTGGTGAACTCGTGCAGGACACCGTCGATACGGATGGACGTGACCGCCGCACCCGGGATCGACGACAGGAGCGTACGACGGAGGCTGTTGCCGAGGGTGTAACCGAAGCCCGGCTCCAGCGGCTCGATCACGAACCGGGAGCGGAACTCGTCGACGACCTCTTCGGTCAACGAGGGACGCTGAGCGATCAGCATGTGTGGATCCTTCTGTCAGGGGCGCCCGCTATTTGACGCCCTGAGGTGTAACAAGGGTACGGGCGATATGGCCCCTAAGAGCCATACCGCCCGAAAACCTCAGACCAAGCGGCCTGCGTCAGCGATCTGCGAAAGATCAGACGCGACGGCGCTTGGGCGGACGGCAGCCGTTGTGCGGGGTCGGCGTGACGTCCTGGATGGAGCCGACCTCGAGGCCGGTCGCCTGCAGGGAGCGGATCGCGGTCTCACGACCGGAGCCCGGGCCCTTGACGAAGACGTCGACCTTGCGCATGCCGTGCTCCTGGGCGCGGCGGGCAGCCGACTCGGCGGCCATCTGCGCGGCGAACGGCGTGGACTTGCGCGAGCCCTTGAAGCCGACGTGGCCGGCGGAGGCCCAGGAGATCACGTTGCCCGAGGGGTCCGTGATCGAGACGATCGTGTTGTTGAACGTGCTCTTGATGTGCGCGTGGCCGTGAGCGACGTTCTTCTTTTCCTTGCGGCGCACCTTCTTGGCAGCGCCCTGACGTCCCTTGGGGGGCATCTCTTAACTCCTACGGGAGGTGGTCGGTCCTACAGCGAAGACCGTGGACAGGCGTCCGCTGCGGACTACTTCTTGCCCGGCTTCTTCTTGCCGGCGATGGCGCGACGCGGGCCCTTGCGGGTGCGGGCGTTGGTGCTGGTGCGCTGACCGCGGACGGGCAGGCCGCGGCGGTGACGCAGACCCTGGTAGCAGCCGATCTCGACCTTGCGGCGGATGTCGGCCTGGATCTCACGACGGAGGTCACCCTCGGTCCTGATGTTGTTGTCCACGAACTCGCGGATCGCGACGAGCTGCTCCTCGGAGAGGTCGCGAACGCGGGTGTTCGGGTCGACGCCGGTGGCGGCCAGCGTCTGCTGCGCGAGGGTCCGGCCGATGCCGAACACGTAGGTGAGGGCGACCTCCACGCGCTTTTCGCGCGGGATGTCGACACCGGAAACGCGTGCCATTCAATGGCTCCAGTTACTTGTCGGAGGTCTTCCACAGAACCGAATCCCAGCCGCCGTATGAGGTACGAACTGGGTCCCCGGCCTCCGAACCAGGGGTGTCAGGCGCACAGTGTCCGCCCGGGTCCTGCGTATGAACATATTCAGCTCGCGTCGCGCGAATCCCTGCGATGGATGCAGAGGGTGCGATCCGCTGTCGATCAGCCCTGGCGCTGCTTGTGGCGCGGGTTGTCGCAGATGATCATGACCCGGCCGTGACGGCGGATCACCCTGCACTTGTCGCAGATCTTCTTGACGCTCGGCTTGACCTTCATTAGTGAGGTTCTCCGGGTCAGTGCCACCACCTCGCCGAAGCGAGATGCGGGGCAAGATCTACTTGTAGCGGTAGACGATCCGGCCACGCGTCAGGTCGTACGGAGACAGCTCCACCACGACCCGGTCGTCAGGGAGGATGCGGATGTAGTGCATGCGCATCTTGCCGCTGATGTGTGCCAGGACCTGGTGGCCGTTCTGGAGCTCGACCTTGAACATGGCGTTCGGAAGAGACTCGACGACAGTGCCCTCGATCTCGATGGCACCTTGCTTCTTGGCCACGCTTCGCCCTTCGAATCGACTACCTTGATCGACTCCGAGCGAGCGCATGCAGGCATGCGGGTGCACCAGAGCCGACGAGTCAGTCTACGTCAGGGCCCTCGGAAACACGAATCGAGAAAGTCTGCCCCGGCAGACAGATCTTTAAGCGCCCCTCCAGGGGCGCAGGCGCTCAGCCCAACGGATCCGGAGCAGCGACGACGCCCAGCTCGGCGAGCTTCGCCTTGCCCGCGTCGGGAGACGTCAGCACCAGCGGCCCCTCCTCGGTCAGCGCGACCGAGTGCTCCCAGTGCGAGGACCAGGTGCCGTCGGTGGTGATGACCGTCCAGTCGTCCTGGAGGACCTCCGTCTTCGGGGTGCCCAGGGAGACCATCGGCTCGATGGCGAGGCAGAAGCCCGGCACCAGCTTCGGGCCCTTGCCGCGCCGCCGGTCGACGTAGTTCAGCAGGTGCGGGTCCATGTGCATCTCGGTGCCGATGCCGTGGCCGCCGTAGTCCTCGATGATCCCGTACTTGCCACCGCCGGGCTTGGGCTGGCGGCGGATGTACGTCTCGATGGCCCGGGAGACGTCGACCAGCCGGTTGCCCTGCTTCATGGCCGCGATGCCGGCCCACATCGACTCCTCGGTCACCCGGGAGAGCTCGACCAGCTCCGGGGAGTGGCCGGAGCCGACGAAGGCCGTGTAGGCGGCGTCGCCGTGCCAGCCGTCGATGATCGCGCCGCAGTCGATGGAGATGACGTCCCCGTCCTTGAGGACGAGGTCGTCGGACGGGATGCCGTGGACGACGACCTCGTTCACGGACGTGCAGATCGTCGCCGGGAAGCCGCCGTAGCCGAGGAAGTTCGGCTTGGCGTTGTGCTCGGCGAGCACCTTGCGGGCGACCTGGTCCAGATCCTTCGTCGTGGCCCCCGGCACGGCGGCTTCACGGGTCGCCGCGTGGATGGCGGCGACGACCAGGCCCGCCTCGCGCATCTTGGAGATCTGCTCGGAGGTCTTGATCTGCACCATGGGGACTACGGCCTTTCTGGACCGGAGAGAGAATGAACGCCTTCAACGATAAGGGGCGGCGCCGGCGACCCCGCCCCACACAGCAGCCGCGGCTCCCCGAGGGGAACCGCGGCCGTGGCTGCGTACGAACGACTACTTGTCGCCCTCGTCACGCTTCAGCGCCTCCATGGCGCGTGTCGTGACGTCCTCCACCTTGCCGAGCGCGGAGATCGTGACCACCAGGCCCTGGGCCTTGTAGTAGTCGATGATCGGCTCGGTCTGCGTGTGGTAGACCTCCAGCCGCGTGCGGACGGTCTCCTCGGAGTCGTCGTCCCGCTGGTACAGCTCGCCGCCGCAGACGTCGCAGACGCCCTCCTTGGCGGCGGGCTTGTACGTCACGTGGAAGACGTGCGCCGACTCGTTGCGGCAGACGCGCCTGCCGGCGATCCGCTTGACGACCTCGTCCTCGGGGACCTCCAGGTCCAGCACCGCGTCGAGCTGCATGCTCTCGGTCTCGAGCAGCTCGTCGAGCGCCTCGGCCTGCGAGACATTGCGGGGGAAGCCGTCCAGCAGGAAGCCGTTCTCGGCGTCCGGCTGCTCCATGCGGTCCTTCGCCATGGCGATGGTGACCTCGTCCGGCACCAGGTTGCCCGCGTCCATGTAGGACTTCGCCAGTTTGCCGAGTTCCGTCTGCTGGCTGATGTTGGCCCGGAACAGGTCGCCCGTGGAGATGTGCGGGATCGACAGGTTTCTGGCCAGGAACGCGGCCTGCGTTCCCTTACCGGCGCCCGGCGGCCCGACGAGGACGATACGCATCAGCGGAGGAACCCTTCGTAATTGCGCTGCTGGAGCTGGCTCTCGATCTGCTTCACGGTCTCGAGGCCGACACCCACGATGATCAGGATGCTGGTCCCGCCGAACGGGAAGTTCTGGTTTGCCCCGAAACCAACCAACGCCATCGTCGGCACGAGAGCGATCAGACCCAGGTACAGCGAACCCGGCCAGGTGATCCGGTTGAGTACGTAGCTGAGGTACTCAGCGGTCGGTCGGCCAGCCCGGATGCCCGGGATGAAGCCACCATACTTCTTCATGTTGTCGGCGACTTCCTCGGGGTTGAACGAGATCGCCACGTAGAAGAAGGCGAAGAAAACGATCAGCAGGAAGTACGAAACGATGTAATACGGGTGGTCGCCCTTGACGAAGTGTTGCTCGATCCAGGTCTTCCACTCCGACTTTCCACCGGCGAACTGGGCGATCAAGGCCGGGATGTAGAGCAGCGACGAGGCGAAGATGACGGGAATCACACCCGCCTGGTTCACCTTGAGCGGGATGTACGTGGACGTACCGCCGTAGGAGCGGCGGCCGATCATGCGCTTGGCGTACTGCACCGGGATGCGGCGCTGGGCCTGCTCGACGAAGACGACCAGGCCGACCATGACCAGGCCGACGAGGATGACGGTGCCGAACTCGATCCAGCCGCCGGCCAGGGAGCCCTGCTTCTTGATGGCCCACAGGGCGGACGGGAAGGTGGCGGCGATCGAGATGAACATCAGGATCGACATGCCGTTGCCGATGCCGCGGTCGGTGATGAGCTCACCGAGCCACATCACGGCCGCCGTGCCGGCGGTCATCGTGATGACCATGGTGATGGTGACGAAGATCGACTGGTCCGGGACGATCTGGCTGGCCACCGGGCACCCCTGGAACAGGGCGCCGCTGCGGGCGGTGGCGACGAGGCCGGTGCCCTGAAGGATGGCGAGGGCGATCGTCAGGTAACGGGTGTACTGCGTGATCTTCGCCGTACCTGCCTGGCCCTCCTTCTTCAGGGCTTCCAGGCGCGGGATCACCACGGTCAGCAGCTGGAGGATGATGCTCGCCGTGATGTACGGCATGATGCCCAGCGCGAAGATGGTGATCTGCAGCAGCGCGCCGCCACTGAACATGTTGACCAGACCGAAGAGACCCTGGTTGGCCTGGGCGTTATCGATACACGTCTGGACGTTCCGGTAATCGACACCTGGGATCGGGACGTGGGTTCCGACCCGGTAGACCACGATGATGGCGAGCGTGAAGAGCAGCTTCTTGCGCAGGTCGGGCGTCTTGAACGCCCGGGCGAACGCGGTGAGCACGGTGCCTCCTGCGACCCCCGCGCAACTGCGTCAAGGGTGACGGTCTGAGAGTCCAATGGGAACAACGACATAGGTAACGGTCAACTGCCGCTCAGAGTGCCCGAAGTGAAGCACCCTGTGAAAAGAGGGCAGTGCAGGCCACCTTACCGGCGGGACTGCCGCCCTAGGAACGACCAACCGGGGATACCCCATATGTGGGGTATCCCCGGTCGGGATCGCTCAGGTCATCAAGACGCCTGTGGTGTTCAGACGAGCTCGGTGACGGTACCGCCGGCGGCGGTGATCTTCTCCTTGGCGGAGCCGGAGACGGCGTCGACCGTCACCTGCAGCGCCACGGAGAGCTCGCCCTGGCCGAGGACCTTGACGAGGCTGTTCTTGCGGACGGCACCCTTGGCGACCAGGTCGGCAACGGTGACCTCCCCACCCTCGGGGTAGAGGGCGGCGAGCTTGTCCAGGTTCACGACCTGGAACTCCGTCTTGAACGGGTTCTTGAAGCCCTTCAGCTTCGGGAGACGCATGTGGAGGGGCATCTGGCCACCCTCGAAGCGCTCCGGAACCTGGTAACGGGCCTTCGTGCCCTTGGTACCACGACCGGCCGTCTTACCCTTCGACGCCTCACCACGACCGACACGGGTCTTGGCGGTCTTGGCGCCCGGGGCGGGACGGAGGTTGTGGATCTTGAGCGGGTTGTTCTCCGCCATGATCAGTCGACCTCCTCGACCGTCACGAGGTGGCGGACGGTGTGCACCATGCCGCGGAACTCGGGGCGGTCCTCCTTGACGACCTGCGTGTTGATGCCCTTGAGACCAAGGGAGCGCAGGGTGTCACGGTGGTTCTGCTTGCTGCCGATGTAGGACTTGACCTGCGTAATCTTGAGCTGCGCCATGATTACGCACCCGCCCCGGCACGCGCACGGAGAAGAGCCGCGGGGGCGACGTCCTCGAGGGGCAGACCACGGCGGGCCGCGATCTCCTCGGGACGCTGCAGACCACGGAGGGCCTCCACGGTCGCGTGCACGATGTTGATCGCGTTGTCGGAGCCGAGCGACTTCGACAGCACGTCGTGGATACCGGCGCACTCGAGCACGGCACGCACCGGACCACCGGCGATAACACCGGTACCGGGCGACGCGGGCTTGAGCAGCACGACGCCGGCAGCCTTCTCACCCTGGATGGGGTGCGGGATGGTGCCCTGGATGCGGGGGACCTTGAAGAAGTGCTTCTTGGCCTCCTCAACACCCTTGGCGATGGCGGCCGGCACCTCCTTGGCCTTGCCGTATCCGACACCCACGGTGCCGTCACCGTCGCCCACCACGACCAGCGCGGTGAAGCTGAAGCGACGACCACCCTTCACAACCTTGGCGACGCGGTTGATCGCGACTACGCGCTCAACGTACGCGGTCTTCTCGGCGGCAGCAGCGCCGCCGTCACGGCCCTTCCGGTCCCGCCGCTCGCCGCCACCGGCACCGCCACCGCGGCGCTGGGGTCCAGCCATTGGAATTACCTCTCTCTGTTTCCGCTAGCTACGGAACCGGCTCAGAACTTGAGCCCGGCCTCGCGGGCGGCGTCCGCCAGGGCGGCGATGCGCCCCGCGTACTGGTTACCACCACGGTCGAACACGACGGCCTCGACACCGGCGGCCTTGGCGCGCTCGGCGACCAGGGCGCCGACCTGCTTGGCCTGCGCGGACTTGTCGCCCTCGCCACCGCGGATCGAGGTGTCCAGGGTGGACGCCGACGCAAGGGTGTGACCCTTGATGTCGTCGATCACCTGGGCCACGATGTGGCGGTTCGAGCGGGTAACGACCAGACGCGGACGCTCCGCCGTTCCGTTGATGTTCTTACGGATCCGGATGTGGCGGCGCTTGATCGCGGCGCGCTTGTAGGCGTCGCCCTTAAGGATCTTCTGTCCGTATGCCATGGCTTACTTACCCGCCTTTCCGACCTTGCGGCGGATGACTTCGCCCTCGTACTTGACGCCCTTGGCCTTGTACGGGTCGGGCCTGCGCAGCTTGCGGATGTTGGCCGCAACCTCGCCGACCTTCTGCTTGTCGATGCCCTCGACCGAGAAACGGGTCGGGGACTCCACCTTGAAGGTGATGCCCTCGGGGGCCTCGACCAGGATCGGGTGGCTGTAGCCGAGGGAGAACTCCAGGTTGGAGCCCTTCGCCACGACGCGGTAGCCGACACCGCTGATTTCGAGCTTCTTGACGTATCCCTGGGTCACACCGGTGATCATGTTCGCCACCAGCGTGCGGGACAGGCCGTGCAGGGCCTTGCTCTGCCGCTCGTCATTGGGCCGGAGCACCTGAAGGGTGCCGTCCTCGGCCTTGGCGATGTCGATCGGCGCGATGACGGTGTGGGTCAGTTCGCCCTTGGGGCCCTTGACCGCGACCGTACGGCCGTCGATGGTGACGTCCACGCCGGCGGGAACCGGGATGGGGAGCTTGCCGATACGCGACATTGCTGTCTCTCCTCCGTTCCCGAACTACCAGACGTAGGCGAGGACTTCCCCACCCACGCCCTTCTTCTGCGCCTGCTTGTCGGTCAGGAGACCGTGGGACGTGGAGATGATGGCCACGCCCAGGCCGCCCAGAACCTTCGGCAGGTTGGTGGACTTCGCGTACACCCGGAGACCGGGCTTGGAGATCCGCTTGATGCCCGCGATGGAGCGCTCACGGTTCGGGCCGAACTTCAGCTCGAGAACGAGGTTCTTGCCGACCTCGGCGTCCTCGACCTTCCAGCCCGTGATGAAGCCCTCCTGCTGGAGGATCTCCGCGATGTGCGACTTGATCTTCGACGCCGGCATCGTCACGGAGTCGTGGTATGCCGAGTTCGCGTTCCGCAGACGCGTCAGCATGTCTGCGATCGGATCAGTCATGGTCATGAATTGGCCTTCGGCCTCTCTCGCCGGGGTTTCCTGGTGCGCCATCCCTCTCCCCGATCCGAGACGGGACGGGTGCGGCGCGGTGGACCTACGGCGTAGTAAGTCGTACGGGCGACCGTCAGGCGCCCAACCCTCCAAGCCTAAGCCATGAAGGGGAGGGCGCCTGACGCGCCCATTGCTTACCGAGAGCCCTTGGAATCCCTAAAAGGGGGATTACCAGGAGCTCTTGGTCACGCCCGGCAGCTCGCCACGGTGAGCCATCTCACGAAGGCACACGCGGCACAGGCCGAACTTGCGGTACACGGAGTGCGGGCGGCCACAGCGCTGGCAGCGGGTGTAGCCACGCACACCGAACTTGGGCTTGCGAGCAGCCTTAGCGATCAGAGCCTTCTTCGCCATCTCGCTCACGCCTCCTTGAAGGGGAAGCCGAGGTGACGAAGGAGCGCACGGCCCTCAGCGTCGTTGGTCGCCGTGGTCACCACGGTGATGTCCATACCCCGGGTGCGGTCGATCTTGTCCTGGTCGATCTCGTGGAACATGACCTGCTCCGTGAGACCGAAGGTGTAGTTGCCACGGCCGTCGAACTGCTTGGGGGACAGGCCGCGGAAGTCGCGGATGCGCGGCAGCGCGAGCGACAGGGTGCGGTCCAGGAACTCCCACATGCGGTCGCCACGGAGCGTGACGTGGGCACCGATCGGCTGGCCCTCACGCAGCTTGAACTGCGCGATGGACTTGCGGGCCTTGGTGACGGCCGGCTTCTGACCGGTGATCGTGGTGAGGTCCTTGATGGCACCCTCGATCAGCTTGGAGTCGCGGGCGGCGTCGCCCACACCCATGTTGACCACGATCTTGACGAGACCGGGGATCTGCATGACGTTCTCGTACTTGAACTCGTCACGCAGCTTGCCCGTGATCTCCTCACGGTACTTCTGCTTCAGACGCGGGCTGGTGGTGGTCGTCATCAGATGTCCTCACCCGTCCGCTTGGCAACGCGGATCTTGTTGCCTTCGTCGTCGAAGCGGTAACCGACGCGGGTCACGACCTTGTTGCCGTCCTTCTCCACGACCAGCTGGACGTTGGAGACGTGGATCGGCGCTTCGGTGGTGACGATGCCGCCGGCCTGCGAACCGCGAGCCGTCGGACCTGCCTTGGTGTGCTTCTTGACCCGGTTGACACCCTCGACCAGGACACGCTCGTCGCGCGGGTAAGCGGCAATGACCTTGCCCTGCTTGCCCTTGTCCTTACCGGTGATGACCTGGACCAGGTCGCCCTTCTTGATCTTCATGCTCACAGCACCTCCGGCGCGAGGGAGATGATCTTCATGAACTTCTTCTCGCGCAGCTCACGGCCGACCGGGCCGAAGATACGGGTGCCACGAGGGTCGCCGTCGTTCTTCAGAATGACAGCGGCGTTCTCGTCGAAGCGGATGTACGAGCCGTCCGGACGGCGGCGCTCCTTGACGGTGCGAACGATGACCGCCTTGATGACGTCACCCTTCTTCACGTTGCCGCCGGGGATCGCGTCCTTGACGGTGGCGACGATGACGTCACCGATACCCGCGTAGCGGCGACCGGAGCCACCGAGCACACGGATGCAGAGGATTTCCTTCGCACCCGTGTTGTCGGCGACACGCAGTCGCGACTCCTGCTGGATCACGTCTATCTCCTGGTTGTCTGCCGGTTCCCGGCAGGGGCTCTCCTCTTGCGAGGTCGGCCCCTGCCGAGCCTGGCGGAACGATGCCTAGGGGGTCCCCCTAGGCGGGATTACTTGGCCTTCTCGAGGATCTCGACGACGCGCCAGCGCTTCGTCGCGGACAGCGGCCGGGTCTCCATGAGGAGGACACGGTCGCCGACACCCGCGGCGTTCTGCTCGTCGTGCGCCTTGAGCTTGTTGGTACGGCGGATGACCTTGCCGTACAGCGCGTGCTTGACGCGGTCCTCGACGGCGACGACGACGGTCTTGTCCATCTTGTCGCTGACGACGAGACCCTCACGGGTCTTGCGGAAGCCGCGGGCCTCTGCAGTCTGCTCAGTCACGTTGCTCTCACTCATCAGGCGCTCTCCACCGTCTCGATGCCCAGCTCGCGCTCACGCATCAGGGTGTAGATCCGCGCGATGTCCTTACGGACGGCCTTCAGCCGGCCGTGGTTCTCGAGCTGGCCCGTCGCCGCCTGGAAGCGGAGGTTGAACAGCTCTTCCTTGGCCTCGCGGAGCTTGTTCAGCAGCTCCTCGTTGCCCAGTTCGCGCAGCTCGGACGCCTTGGTACCGGCCGACATCACGCTTCACCTGCCTCGCGCTTGACGATCTTGCACTTCATCGGCAGCTTGTGGGCCGCACGGGTCAGGGCCTCGCGCGCGATCTTCTCGTTGGGGTACGACAGCTCGAACATCACGCGTCCGGGCTTGACGTTGGCGATCCACCACTCCGGAGAACCCTTACCGGAACCCATGCGGGTCTCGGCGGGCTTCTTCGTGAGCGGGCGGTCCGGGTAGATGTTGATCCAGACCTTGCCGCCACGCTTGATGTGACGCGTCATGGCGATACGAGCTGCCTCGATCTGCCGGTTCGTCACGTACGCCGGGGTCATGGCCTGAATGCCGTACTCGCCGAACGCAACCTGCGTGCCACCCTTGGACATGCCGTTGCGCTTGGGGTGGTGCTGCTTGCGGTGCTTGACCCTACGGGGGATCAGCATTTCGGTCAGGCCTCCGTTCCGGTGCTCTCAGCCGGAGCGGCGGACGCGGGAGCCTCGGCCTTGGGGGCCTCGGCACCGGCAGCCTGCTGCGGCTTGCGACCGCGCCGCTCGCCACCACGGCCACCACGGGCCGGGCGGTCGGCACCGCCGCGGGCCGGGCGGTTACCCGCACGGGCAGCAGCGTTCTCGGCGCGGACCTCGGCGATGTTCTTGACGTCGCCCTTGTAGATCCAGACCTTCACACCGATGCGGCCGAAGGTCGTCTTGGCCTCGAAGAAGCCGTAGTCCACGTTCGCGCGGAGCGTGTGCAGGGGCACACGGCCCTCGCGGTAGAACTCCGAGCGGGACATCTCGGCGCCACCGAGGCGGCCACCGCACTGGATCTTGATGCCCTTGGCGCCGGCCTTCATCGTGCCCTGCATGCTCTTGCGCATGGCGCGACGGAAGGAGACGCGGGAGGAGAGCTGCTCGGCGACGGCCTGGGCAACCAGCTGAGCGTCCGTCTCGGGGCTCTTGACCTCGAGGATGTTCAGCTGGACCTGCTTGCCCGTGAGCTTCTCGAGGTCACCGCGGATGCGGTCGGCCTCGGCGCCACGGCGGCCGATGACGATGCCCGGACGCGCGGTGTGGATGTCCACACGCACACGGTCACGGGTGCGCTCGATCTCCACCTTCGAGATGCCGGCGCGCTCCATGCCGGACGTCATCATCCGACGGATGGCGACGTCTTCCTTGACGTAGTCCTTGTACAGCTTGTCGGCGTACCAACGCGACTTGAAGTCGGTCGTGACACCGAGCCGGAACCCGTGCGGGTTTACCTTCTGGCCCATTACCGGGTTCCTTCCTTGCTGCTGACGACCACGGTGATGTGGCTGGTCCGCTTGCGGATCCGGTAGGCACGGCCCTGGGCACGCGGACGGAACCGCTTCAGGGTCGGGCCCTCGTCGACGTAGGCCTCGGAAATGAAGAGGCTGTCGACATCGGTGTGGTCGTAGTTGTGCGCGGCGTTGGCAATGGCGCTGTCCAGCACCTTGCCGACCGGCACGCTCGCGGCCTGCGGGGCGAAACGCAGGACCGCCTGAGCCTCCGTGGCGTTCAGGCCACGGATGAGGTCCACCACTCGGCGGGCCTTCATGGGCGTGACGCGGATGTACCGCGCCTGGGCCCTGGCGTCCATGGTTGTCCTTCCAGTGTCTGTCATGGTCATTCCACCCCGCGCTTAGCGGCGCTTCGACTTCCGGTCGTCCTTGACGTGACCCCGGAAGGTGCGCGTCGGCGAGAACTCGCCGAGCTTGTGGCCGACCATCGACTCGGTGACAAACACCGGAATGTGGGTCTTGCCGTTGTGCACCGCGAGCGTGTGGCCGAGCATCGCCGGCACGATCATGGAGCGACGGGACCAGGTCTTGATGACGTTCTTGCTGCCGGCTTCGTTCTGAGCGTCCACCTTCTTGATCAGGTGGTCGTCGACGAAGGGCCCCTTCTTCAAGCTACGAGGCATCTCAACCCGTCCTTAGCGCTTCTTGTTCGTCTTGCGGCGGCGGACGATGTACTTGTTCGACGCCTTCTTGGGCGAACGAGTACGGCCTTCCTTCTTGCCCCAGGGGGACACCGGGTGACGACCACCCGAGGTACGGCCTTCGCCACCACCGTGCGGGTGGTCCACCGGGTTCATGACCACACCACGCACGGTCGGGCGAACGCCCAGCCAGCGCTTACGGCCCGCCTTACCCCAGTTGATGTTGCTCTGCTCGGCGTTGCCCACCTCGCCGACCGTGGCGCGGCAGCGCTGGTCGACCAGGCGGATCTCACCGGACGGCATGCGGAGGTGGGCCATCGAGCCCTCCTTCGCGAGCAGCTGCACCGAGGCGCCGGCGGAGCGGGCGAACTTCGCACCGCCGCCGGGACGCAGCTCGATGGCGTGCAGCGTCGTACCGACCGGGATGTTGCGCAGGGCAAGGTTGTTGCCCGGCTTGATGTCGGCCCCGGGACCGTTCTCGACGCGGTCACCCTGCTGCAGGTTGCGCGGGGCGAGGATGTAGCGCTTCTCGCCGTCGGCGTAGTGCAGCAGCGCGATGCGCGCGGTGCGGTTGGGGTCGTACTCGATGTGCGCGACCTTCGCCGGCACGCCGTCCTTGTCGTGACGACGGAAGTCGATCACGCGGTAGGCGCGCTTGTGGCCACCACCCTGGTGGCGGACGGTCACACGACCGGAGTTGTTACGGCCACCCTTGCTGTGCAGGGGGCGGACCAACGACTTCTCCGGCGTGGACCGCGTGACCTCGACGAAGTCGGCGACGCTGGAGCCGCGACGGCCCGGCGTAGTCGGCTTGTACTTGCGGATTCCCATTTCTCAGTCCTCGTCCGATATCGGACGATCCGACCCGCTTACGCGGTCGGACCGCCGAAGATGTCGATACGGTCGCCTTCGGCAAGGGTCACGATCGCGCGCTTGGTGCCGGCACGCTGACCGAAACCGGTCTTGGTGCGCTTGCGCTTGCCCTGGCGGTTGATCGTGTTGACCCCGGTGACCTTGACCGAGAAGACCGCCTGGACGGCCTGCTTGATCTGGGTCTTGTTGGCGCTCGGGGCGACGACGAACGTGTACTTGCCCTCGTCGAGGAGCGCGTAGCTCTTCTCCGAGACAACCGGCTTGAGCAGCACGTCACGGGGGTCCGTGAAGGACTTGCTCAGCGGGGTCTCGACGGTGTTCTTGCCCTCGGCGGCGTGGCGGCGCGCCTTGGCGACGCGCGCGGCCTTGGCCTTCTTCGCCGCCTTGGAGGCAATAGCGGGGTGACGGATAGCCATCAGGCCTCGCTCCCTTCGGTGTCATTGGCCTTCGGGCCGGACACGAAGGACTCGAAGGCGGCCTGGGTGAAGACCACGTCGTCCGAGACGAGAACGTCGTACGTGTTCAGCTGGCCCGGCTCCAGGATGTGGACCTGGGGCAGGTTACGGGCGGACAGCCACGCGGCCTCATCGGCACGGTCGACGACCAGGAGCAGGTTCTTGCGCTCCGAGATCTTGCCGAACAGCGACTTGGCGGCCTTCGTCGACGGGTTCTCACCCTCGATGACGCCGGAGACGACGTGGATGCGGTTGTGGCGGGCCCGGTCGGTGAGGGCGTGACGCAGAGCGGCAGCCTTCATCTTCTTCGGGGTCCGCTGCGAGTAGTCGCGCGGCACGGGACCGTGCACGACGCCACCACCGGCGAACTGCGGCGCGCGGGTCGAGCCCTGACGGGCGCGGCCGGTGCCCTTCTGGCGGTACGGCTTCTTGCCGCCACCACGGACTTCACCGCGACGCTTGGTCTTGTGCGTGCCCTGGCGGGCAGCGGCGTTCTGCGCGACGACGACCTGGTGGATCAGCGGGATGCTGATCTTCTCCACGCCGAAGATCTCCGCGGGGAGCTCGACGCTACCGGTCTTCTCGCCTGCAGGCGAAAGGATGTCAACAGTGCTCATCGGTACCTCAGGCCCCCTTGGCCGCGGTGCGGACCAGGACGAGGCCGCCGTTCGGACCGGGAACCGCGCCCTTGATGAGCAGCAGACCCTTCTCCGCGTCAACGGCGTGGACGGTCAGGTTCTGGGTGGTGACACGCTCGTTGCCCATGCGACCCGCCATGCGGAGGCCCTTGAACACGCGGCCCGGGGTGGCGCAGCCACCGATGGAACCGGGGGAGCGGTGCTTGCGCTGGGTGCCGTGTCCGGCGCCGAGGCCCTTGAAGTTGTGACGCTTCATGACACCGGCGAAGCCCTTGCCCTTGCTCTTGCCGGTCACGTCGACCTTGAGGCCGGCCTCGAACACCTCGGCGGTGATCTCCTGGCCGAGGGTGTACTCGCTGGCGTCAGCGGTACGGATCTCGACGAGGTGGCGGCGGGGAGTGACGTCGGCCTTGGCGAAGTGGCCCTTGAGGGGCTTGTTCACCTTGCGCGGGTCGATCTCGCCGAACGCGATCTGGACGGACTCGTAGCCGTCGACGTCGTTCGTGCGGACCTGGGTGACGACGTTGGGGCCGGCCTTGACGACGGTGACCGGAACAACACGGTTGTTCGCGTCCCACACCTGCGTCATGCCGAGCTTCTCGCCCAGGATGCCCTTGATCTGCTTAGCCATTCTCAGATCACCGGCCTTCAGAGCTTGATCTCGATGTCGACACCGGCCGGGAGGTCGAGTCGCATCAGAGAGTCAACGGTCTTGGGGGTCGGGTCGAGAATGTCGATCAGGCGCTTGTGCGTGCGCATCTCGAAGTGCTCGCGCGAGTCCTTGTACTTGTGCGGCGACTTGATGACGCAGTACACGTTCTTCTCAGTGGGCAGCGGCACCGGGCCCGCGACCGACGCACCAGTGCGAGTCACCGTCTCGACGATCTTCTTCGCCGAGGAGTCGATGACCTCGTGGTCGTAGGCCTTGAGCCGGATGCGGATCTTCTGTCCCGCCATGGCTACTCAGTAGTCCTGTCTCTCGTAACGCTCTGGAACCCGGTGGATTCCTTCTGCTGCCTTCGTTCCTCCGACCCACGCGGTCGGGCGTGTCGCACTCTCGCTGACACGGATGCCCCTTGTTCGAACATCCCTGCGGGATTGCACACGGCCCTGCCGGAACCGCGAGCCGGGGGCGAAAGGCCCACCGGGTGCCTGGCCGGTGCCGCACTGACACTTCCCGAAAGATTCCCGTACGTCCGCCTCAGCGCTGCCGTATGGCAGTTGGGGCGACGAGTACTGTGGGACTCGCTTCCGGTCCCCCCGGCGGGAGGCGCGCAGCATCAACACTCGACCGAGCAACTCGGACAGTCTGCCATAGGGGGCGGGGGCTGCGCCAATCGAGCTGAGGAGAATACCCCGGGGGTGACGTAGGTCAAACGCGAGGCCGGGCGGGCCGTCGCCGACAGCGCCACCGACTTGTGCGGCGGTCGTCTCCCAACCACGTGTCGGCACGCCACGGCAGGCCTACATGGCAGATGTGGGCCCGCGGAAGGATGCCACGAAGTCGTTCACGACACTCCTGGAGAAACGATCGATGTCCGGGTCCTCCGGGGTGACGAGGCTGACAGCGTAGTACTCGGACAGCAAGAGCCCCGTCCCTTCGACCGCCGCGGCGGCCTCGGGAGAGGAGACATGGACTCCGGAGACCGTCGTCGCGTGGAGCTGCTGCGCATGATGGCGGTAGAAGACGGCGTACGGCCCTTGCCCCGCGGCGTCGAGGGCGTAGCCATGCTCCTCCCAGAAGTCCTCCATCTCCTGGCCGGAAGAGAAGGTGACGATGCCCGAGAAGCCATCATCATCCGGCTCAGGCAACCGCCAATCCGCCGGGGCGCCAGGTGAGAGCGGCTCCCCGTAGAGGAACAGGCCTGGCCACCGCTGCTGCCCGAGTCGGACGAAGCGGCGCATGCCCTCAGGGAACGACGTGTCCACGACGAAGTCGGTCGAGTGACCTGTGAGATCCATTGGGAGTTCCTCGGTGGTGTGATGGGGCTGCGGCGTGTACATCGCCTCAGGCTTTCCAACCCGATGTCGGACCGTGGTACCTGATCGCGTCACGGGGGATGGCCACGTCGCTGTTCGAGAACCAGATATGCTCCCGGCCACCCCTGAGACGCCCCGAGAAGAGCTTCTTCTCGACCTCGAACTCGATCATGTACTCGCTCTTTTCCTTGGTCAGACCGAGGTAGGACTTGAAGCCACCGGGCTTCTTGGCGATGTCGGCGGGGCTCATGGGCGTGACGTAGACCGCTGCAGCGTTCTTACTCTTGGTGTTTCTGGGAACCTTGAGAGTGATGCCGTCCTTGCCGCCGCCACCCATGATCTTGTTGTAGCCGTTCTTGTCCGTGTAATGCCGGATGACCGCCTTGCACGAGGGCGCGAGGCCCAGCGGGTCGATCCACACGAGCGGGTTTGCGACGTAGGCGTGGTGATCCGGTGCCGGCTCCAAACCGAGCGGGTCGGGGCTGTGGTACCGGGCCGTTGCGGGGTCGTAGTAACGGTGGTGGTTGTAGTGCAACCCCGTCTCGGCATCGAAGTACTGGCCCGGGAAGCGCAACGGGCAGTCGACCGAGCCTGGCGACGGGCCCTGCAATGGCAAGCCCCAGAGGGTGTGGTGGGAACGCCAGGCCGTGTGCCCTGTTTCGTCGACGAGTTCGGTGGGCGTACCGACGAGGTCAGTGACGATGGAGTAGAACCTCTCGTCCACCCACGCGTCGTCGGCCGAGCGCTCCCCGGACCGGGTGCGCTGTACGAGGGGTCGGTCGCCACCCGGTTCCCAGTCCCAGGTGGTGACGTGGCTCTCGCCCTCCCCTCCCATGCGTGAGCAGTCCTCCTCGGCCAGCCGAGTTCCGTCCCACACGAAATTCGTGCGCTCGACGACCACAGCCGCGCCCTCAGCGGAGAGGAGCTCCTTGGCGATGCGCCTGCCCAGCGGGTCGTAGCGGTAGCGCCAGTGGCGGCCGTCCGGGGTGGTGACGGTGCGCAGGCGGTCCTCCGCATCCCAGGTGAAGAGCCAGGTGCGGGACCCCCCTGACAGGAGGGCACGCGTGTGGCGGACCACGCGTCCCTGGGCATCGTGCTCGTACCAGGACCGGCCGGCGGACTGTACCAGCGTGCCGCTGTAGGTCATCTGCCCCTGAGCGCCGACGTTGCGGTTGCCGGCCGTGACGGGCACCTCGAAGTGGATCAGGTTGCCCAGCACGTCATAGGCATACGTCTCGCGCCGGTCCGTGGCAGTGACGGAGGTCACCCGTCCCGTGGGGTCGAGTTCGTACGCAACGGCACCCGTGTCGGAGTCGGTGACGTTGCTGGGGAGACCGTCGGACCGATAGGAGTAGCGCCGATCGACGCCGAGCCCTGCCGCTCCGGCTATCCGCACGGCTTGGGACCGCAGCCGGTGGCCGGTAGTGCTCCACTCTTGGAGCAGGGACGCTCCCGTCGGCAGGGAACGCAAGACCTCGTGTCCTGCCGCGTCGTATCCGAATCCCACTGTCCGACCCGAGCCGCGCAATTCGATCGGCTGATGAGCGGCGTCGTATCGCCACTCGCTGAGCGCCCCGCCAGGGGTTCGCCGTCGTACTCGGCGGCCCACGGCGTCGTACGCGTTGGTCAGCAACCGGCCGTTGCAGCTCTCCGTCAGGACGCGGCCTAGCGCGTCGTACGTGAAGCGAAGCTCGGCATCCTGGTTGACCGCCCGGATGAGGCCTCCGGCCTGGTCGTACTCGTAGGACGTGACACGACCTTCCGAGTCCAGCTGCTCGATCACCCGGTCGAGAGGGTCATGGCGGTATCGGACGCTCTGCCCCGCGCCATTTGTGCGCTCGATGATCCGATTCGCGATGTCGTAGCGGTAGCTGATCGCCCGACCGTTGAAGTCAGTCTCCCGGACGACGTTGCCGAGAAGGTCGTACTCGTACCTCCATGTCCGGCCGAGGGCGTTGCGGACGCGTATCGGCCGGAGTTCGGTGTCGTAGGTGAACTCGGTCCGGCTGCCATCCGGGGCGATCCGGACCGCGGGTCTGTCGAAGGGGGCCGGTTCGAACCGCGTGACCTGGTCGCGCACGTCGGTGTGAGTGAGGGCATTGCCCTCGGCGTCGTAGGTCCAGCTCTCGGTGGAGCCGTCGTGATACACCCGCCGTGCCGGACGTCCCTCGGTGGTCCAACCGACTGCGGTCGCTGCACCGTCGGGCTCGACGACCTCACAGACACGGCCGAACGCGTCGTACGCGAACCGGGTCTCAGCACCCAGCGCAGAGACCACCGTCGTCGGAAGGCCCGCGGCATTGCTGCGTACCCGGCTTTCGTGGCCGAGGGCATCGGTGACCGAGGCCACCGCGCCGCGCTCGTCATATACGTAGCCGGTGCTCGCGCCTGCCGGGTCGGTGATCGCGACGACGTTTCCGCGGTCGTCGTACACGTACTGCCACCGCGCACCGTCCTGTTCGGTGGCCGAGATCAGCCTGCCGTCTGGGTCGTATGCGTACGCAGCGAAACTGCCGTCGGGGTGCTCGACCCGAATGGCGTTGCCCGCCTCGTCGTACTCGTGGGCAGTGGTCCTGCCGAGCGGGTCGGTGACGGAGAGCAGGTTGTCGTAGCGGTCCCAGGTCCGGGTCGTCGTATGCCCGAGCGGATCGGTCTCGTCCAGGAGCTGGTAGGCGTCGTTGAAGATGTACGTGGTGCTGTGGCCGAGGGAGTTCGTCGCCACGGAGGTGTGATTCTCCGTGTCGTAGACGTAGGTGTAGTCGAGGATGCCCTCGGTGCCGGTGGTATGGGTGCAGCGGCTCTCGGAGTCGTACATGTAGCGGTACCAGGTTCCGGTGCGGTCCTCCCAACCGGTAATGCGACGCTGGTCGTCGTAGAAGAGCTTCAGCGGCAGACCGGAGGAGTTGTAGATCTCCGTGAGGTTGCCGTCGGCGTCGTACGCGTAACGCAGGAGAATCGGCTGCTCGGGGTCACTGAGCAGGGTGAACGCCGTGATCCGCCCAAGGTCTGTGGCCACCCCGACGCGGTAGCCGCCCGTGTGCGTGACCTCCTGCGGTGCTCCCTCGGGCCCGTACATCACCTCGATCGTGTTGCCGTTGCGATCGTCGACCCTGACCAAGGGGAGTTCTGCGGCCGAGCGGCCAGGCAACGGCCGGAAATGAAGAGCCAGGCCTGAGTCCGGCTGGCGCACGATCATGCTCCCGCCGTTCGAGCCGTCCCACTCCAATGCCCAACGTGGACCCTCGACCGGCTGAACGGGAATTCCCTCTTCCGGCACGGGATAGCTGAGGATCATGCCATCGGTGGTGGTAAAGCGGACGCCCTCGGGTTCGAGAATCAGGCGCTGGTCCAGGGTCGATGCCCAGGCGGGTCCGAACCAGCGGCCGGATCGGAGACCCGTGCGGTGGTGACGCTCCAGTTCCAGTGGAAGGACACCGTCCAGTATGAGGTCCGTTTCGGACATGACCATCTGGCCGGAGGCCATGTCGATCGGGTCGCCGCAGGTGACCAGCTTCTTCATCTGGCGACCGAGGGCTCGGGTGCTCTTGCCGAGCCCCCTGGCCCCAAGCGCCATGCCCTTGAGACCGGTCTTGCCGAAAGCCTTCAGGCCCTTGGCGAGGCCGCCGAGAGTGGTCAGGCCCTTCATGCCGGGTATGCAGTCCAGGGCCGCCAAGCCCACGTCCCATAGGGACGCTTGCCCCTTGGAATACTTGTAGAGCGTGTCGGCGAGGACGACAGCGGCGGCGATCAGCACGATCGCGCCCAGGATCGGCCCACCGATGATCATCGCCACGATGCCGACAACCGCTACGACGATCTTGCAGGCGGCGACGATGCTGTCCCAGTTGTCGGTGAACCAGTCGCCGACCTCCTCCCACCACGACCGGTTCTGAATACCGGCGTCGGACGCCTCGTCGATCTTCGACTTCGCCTCGCGCGCGGCCTCGTCGCGCATCGTGCGGGCGTCCGCGGCCATCTTCTTCGCCGCGGCAAGAGCGTCCTGAGCGTCGGACACATCCGACTGCGCCTTCGACTGGGCCGACTTGGCGTGCTGCACATCGCGGGTGGCGGCGCGGACCTTGGCCTCGTCCGGCTGGTCGGCATCCGACTTGCTGCCGGTGGGGTCGTCCTTGTACTTGTCCGCTTCCTTGCCGGCCCGGGTGACCCACGAGTCGGCCGAGGTCAGCTTCGACTGGGCCGAGGAAAGGCTGTCACGGGCCTCACGGCCCTTGATGAGGGCCTTGTCCGCCAGCGACTGGGCCCTCTCCAGCTTCGGCCAGAAATCGGAGAGCGCGTCGCCGCACATCTCATACGACTTCTTCAGCTTCTTGAGGTTCTTCGGGACATCCGCGAAGTCCTCCTTGAAGACATCCGCCGACTTGCCCGCCCACTCCAGGAGCGTGCCCTCGCCCGCCATGCCCTTGACCAAGCGGAGCGCGTCGGAGACGTCATCGGCGAAGTCGTGCAACTGCTTCGCAAGCGTGCGCACCCGCTGCGGATCTCCAGGCGTCGGGTCCTTGTCCAAGTCCAGGACATGCCAGTCCGCCGGCCTGTGCCCCGCCATACCGCAACCCCCGTGCCACGCACATCCACGTCAACAACCGTATGCACACGTAAACTTACAAGGCACAACCGTTCGACGGAAACATGAGCTTCCACATCACGGACGACGCCCGCGCACGGCCCGCTCGCCGCGACTTCAGTGCCACCTCTGGGGGTTGAGAGCGGCCGCGACGAACGAGCCCCCGGTAGTGACGGTGAGGTCAGGTTGTTCGATGCGCAGCGCTACCTTCTCGCGATCGAACTGACGGAACTCGAAGACGAAGTGTTCGGCGATCGCAGGACGGTCCAGGGGAAACCCATCGAGATCCACCGCCGAATTCGCACGGTCGGCGCCCTGGCAAAGGACTGACACGAACAGGGGGAAGTGTTCCGCCTCGAGCACTCGATCCGCGTCATGGATCACGCCCGCGATCCCGACTCCGCCCGTTACCGCACCGCACAGGTCATCCAGGCAGTCCACCACAGAGTCCCAGTTGCTCCCGAAGTAGCCGGGGAACTGCAGCACCTCCGCGAACGAGCGATAGATCCCCTCCTCGGTGATCAGGTCGCGGGAGTCGAAGTGGTGGACGCGCCCTCCCTTCGCCTCCAGCCCTGACAGTTGCCGTTGCATGCTGGTATCTCCTCGCGAAACGAAGATGACCCAGGGCTTCGATGTCCCTGTGATGTCAACACCGGTCATACCTCATCACGCCTCCGTGAACCGGAACGTCGACGTGATCGCGTCGAAGATGTCGAAGAACGAGTCCGCGAGGTCGAGAACCTGGCTGCTGCCGGCGACCAGGGCGACCTTGCCCTCCTGGCCCGGCACGGGGATGTACGTCTGCATCAGCACAGCGCGGATGGTGCGGTTGAGGGCGTCGCCGGGTACGGCGATGTCCTCGATGCCGTGGGTGCGCGCGGCCGGGCCGACCCCCGGGATGTCGACGGTCGTCACCTTGCGCCAGGAGTCGCCCTCCCGCTTGGCCTCCTTGACCGCCAGCTGGCTCGCGATGACAGAGGGGTCGTTCGAGAGGGGCTCGCCCCGCTCGTTGCGGCCGCCGACCAGGGAGACGGTCACCGAGCCGGTTATCGGCGTATCGCCGCCGAAGTTCTCCGCCATGCAGCCGCAGTACAGCGCGCCCGACTTCCAGGCATCGGCAGCGGCCTTCTGGAGGAAGTCGACGTAGGTGCCGCGGTACTGCTCCAACTCCGGGCGCTGCTGCACGCGTTCGCTGACCATGCGGCGGATCGAGTCGTCCCGCGACTCCGGCCGTACGTCGAACTCCCACCACGACTCCGGCACCTTGATCCGGAAACCGCCCCGCTCGACGGTCAGTGTCTCCATGTAGCGGGCCATGACGCCGGCCTCCCCGTTCGCTGTTCGCTCGATCACCTGTGCGCACATCGTGCCACTTACTCCTCCAGCGTCCAGAACGGCGAGTCCTTCGGTGGTGCGGGGCGTACGGGGTGTGTGCTGAAGTCGATGTCCGCGTCCGCGGTGGGGCATCCTTTCGGGACGCGGTGCTGGTCATCCGGGCCGTAGTAGACCCCGTAGGCCCAGTACTCGGGCAGCTCGTGGCCCAGGAGTCCCACACCCCAGCTGACCGACTCCCGCGTCCCGTACACCGCGTTGATCCTCGCGACCGCCTCCGCACGGGAGATACCGATGTGCTCCACCAGTACGTCCGCCATCTCGCGGAAGTACGCCAGCATCTCCTCGTTGAGCGCCAGCACGAACTCCGTGCCCGTGGTGCCGGCCGTATCGCACGCCCCGAAGGAGACGAGCCAGCGCAGGCGCCTGATCTCCGCCACGAGCAGCGGCACCGTCTCCCTGGCGGTGGCGGCCAATACCGGATCCGGAGTCGAGGCGACGCACAGCTCCTCGATCGCGTCCAGGTCGAGGTGGTCATCGCGAGGCGCCGGTTCTGAAGTCATGCTCCAGTGTCACGGCACGACAGCTGCCGACTAGCGGAAGAGGGGGCTGTCCCCACCCCCGTCCACCAGCCCGCCGGATGGCCCGCCCCCGCTCCCCCGGGCACCGTAGGAGGTACACGACCACGCAACGGGGGAACCGATCATGCGAACCGTCACAGCCACCGTCCTCACCCTGGCCCTAGCAGCGGCAGCGGCAGCGCCCGCCACCGCCGGCTCCGGCAGGCCCGGCATCGACGGCGTCTGGCGCATGGACGGCTACGGCACCGTCCTCTCCCTCGACGGTGACACCCTCCAGGAGTTCCAGACGACGTCCGTCAGCTGTATCGAGGGCGAGGCCTCGCGGAGGACCGGCCCTGGCGTGTACACGACCGAAGACGGCACCGTACTGACCGTCCGCCCCGGTCCGGGCCGGGACCGTGCCAGCCTCGGTACGGACAGTTCCGTCGGCCATCGCGCACTCCGGCGGATCAAGGAACTGCCCGCCGACTGCAGCCGCCCCACGCCCAAGGATCCCCGCACCTCCTTCGACGTCTTCTGGCACTCCTTCGCCGAGAACTACCCCTTCTTCGCCGCGAAGGGCATCGACTGGCAGGACGTCCGGGACCGGTATCGGGCCAAGGTGCACAAGGACACCACCCGCGAGGAACTCTTCGGGATCTTCAGCGACATGGTGCGGCCTCTCTACGACGCCCATGTCGCCGTCGAGGACGGGGACAGTGTCTTCGCCCAGGTCCGCCCGGGCACCGAGATGCCCACGGAGGCGTTGGACACCAAGGTAAAGAAGTTCGTCGTCGAGCGCGATCTCAAGGGAGCCCCGTACCGCCAGGACTTCGCGAACGGCCGTATCACCTACGCCGACCTGCCCGGGAGCGCCGGCCAGGGCTATCTCCGTATCTCCGGGTTCGCCGGCTACACCTCCGAGGACGCCCCGTACGCCGCCCACGTCGCCGCACTCGACAAGGCCCTGGACACCGTCCTCACCAAGGACCGCACCCAGCGGCTCAAAGGCCTGATCATCGACCTGCGCATCAACGGCGGCGGCTCCGACGCCCTCGGGATTCGGATCGCCGAGCGGCTGACGGACACGCCCTACGTCGCCTACGCCAAGCGCGCCCGGAACCATCCGAGCGACCCCGGCAGGCACACCCGGCCCGAGCCGATCCGGGTCGTACCGGCCGACGGGCCCCGTTACACCGGACCCATCGCCGTGCTGACCGGAGGCTCCACTGTCAGCGCCGGCGAGACCTTCACCCAGGCCCTGATCGACCGGCCGGGCCACACCGTGCGCATCGGCCGGTCCACCCAGGGCGTCTTCTCCGACGTCCTGGAACGCGACCTGCCCAACGGCATGACCGCGATCCTCCCGAACGAGGAGTTCCTGAACCGGTCGGGCCGGACCTACGACGGCTCCGGCATCCCGCCTCACCTCTCGGAGCCGGTGTTCACGAAGGAGGAGTTCGAGGAGAAGAAGGACTCCGCGTTCGACCGGGCTGTCTCTGAGCTGCGGAGTCGGGCTTCAGCGGGGCGTTGACCATGACGCTGTCGGGCCGCCCGCTTCTTTGCCAGTGTCGTGCTTCCACGACCCGCCTCAAGGGCGCTTCGCGTCGGCTCCGCCGATCGGCCTTCGCCCGACCCTTGACCCGGGCCGCGGAAGCACGTGGGAGAAGCGAGCGAGCGGCCCTGAAACGCGGGTGGCCCAGGTCCCTCGGCCCCAACGGTTGCCTGCGTTGCCGCTCTGCGTAACGGGCGCGCGGTTGCTTTTCGCATGCACGCCGGGTGGTTCGGCGGCGGAAGCGGGGAGTGGAGCGGATGGGTCGTTGGGGGGCCGCGAATGGGGCGGGCTAGTGGCCGGAAGGCTCCAGTTGGGCCAACTTGGCGGCTCCCGACACGAATCCCGCCCAGGTGGTGAGGGAGAGCGCCAGTCGGGGGCCGTGGTCCTGCTTCGAGTCACGGACGTGGATGGTGTGGGGGGCTATCGCGACCTCGACGCAGGAGTCGCCATCAGGGCCACTGCTGTAGCTGCTCTTGAACCACGCCAGTTCAGCGTTGCGGATCATGTCTCTCCCAGCAGTTGCTCGATGAAGGCCAGCGACTCCCGTGGGGGAAGGGCCTGAGCTCGGATGGTGCCATAGCGCAGGTCGAGGATCCTGATGTGCTTCGGGTCGGAGGTCGGCCTGCCGGCGAACGCGCCGTCGGACCGGCCCACCGCAGTGCCGTCCCCGAACTTCAGCACCTCGATCCTCCCGTTCAGACCGGGATGGGCCTCGCTGCTCGTCGGCATCACCTGAAGCCTGACGTTACGCAAGCGCCCCACCTCCAGCAGACGCTCAAGCTGCCGATGCCAGACCATTGTGCCCCCGACCGGGCGTCGCAGCGTCGCCTCCTCCTGGACGAAGCTGAGCGACGGCGCGGGCGACCGGTCGAACACGGACTGCCGGGCCATACGGGCACCCACCAGACGCTCTACCTCTTCAGGCGCATACGCGGGCTGCCAGGACTCGAACAGGGCTCGCGCATGCTCCGGGGTCTGCAACAGGCCGTTGATGCTGATGCTCTCGTACACCCCGATCTCCACCGCCTGCCCCTCCAACTTGGCCAGCTCGCGCACCTTCCGGGGATACCGAACCCTCTTCACGTCCTCCCAGGTCGCCGCAATCAGCCCACCCGCCCCCAGCACCTCATCCGCCCTGACGAGATAGTCCTGCCGAGGGATCCGTTTCCCGCCCTCGATCTTGTAGACCATGTCCTCGCCGTACCCCACGGCCGTCCCGAACTCGCCGGCCCGCATCCCCACCGCCTCCCGCCGCAGCTTCAGCTGCCGTCCGACGGTCGCGATGACGGCGACGCCCCACTCGTCGTCGGGGTCCACCTCCCAACCCGGCTCGTCCGCCTCGCCCTTGAGCCGCCCCGAGTCCGCCTCGACCGCCGTCATCCCGCACCTTCCGCCGTCGTACGACCGTGCCCTGCGCCCTGCCCGTACGCCCGGCCCCGACAGCCCGGACACCGCCTGACAAGCTCCGGACAGTCACCGTACGCACCCGCTGAGTCACTGTTCACGATAAGCGCGCACCGCCACTCTGAGTGACGTGAAGCAGCGATCCACTGAACTCACCACACCCGTCCGCAACTTCAGCCTCCAGCTGTCGCCGACCCCGCGCGGTGCCCGTCTGGCCCGCCTCTTGGCCGTCGAGCAACTGCGCTCCTGGGAAATCCCGTTGGACCCGGCGAGGCAGGTCGTCGCGGAGCTGTCGGTCAACGCCGTGACGCACGGCCGCGTCCCCGGTCGTGACTTCCGCCTGCTGCTCTACGTCGTCGCCGACACGCTCCGCATCGAGGTGACGGACACGCGCGGCGACCGTCTGCCGGTGCTGTCCGAGGCGGGCAGGGGCCTGCGCCTCGTCGAGGCGCTCGCCGACCGCTGGGGCACCACCGCCGGGCTCCCGCCGCGCAAGACCGTCTGGGCCGAGATCGGCCTCGTACCGGATCCCAAGAACCTGGACTTCGGTGGCGCGGGCGGCTTCCCAGAAGGAACACATAGGTGAAAGGACCCCACCAAGCCCCACCCCTCCTCCCGGCCGCCGAGCGGCCTCACCCGCGTGGGTGAACATCACCAACTCGACTGGCGTCGGGGGCCATTGCCTGCCCTACGCTCAGCGCAACACAACCGCAGACATGCGACGGCCCTCGCCGGGACGGCAATCCCAGTGCGAGGGCCTGACCACCGAGGAAGGCAACAACTTCCTGATGGATACGCAGAACCCTAACGTGCCCTCGCACGCCCACACCCGGGTTGCCGCAAAGAAGCACCCGAACCGGCGGCATCCCCACTCCGGCCTGGTGCACGACCACACCCGCCACACCACCCGCTTCACGGTGATCGGCAACCACCTCGCCCAGCACCCGGAGCTGTCGCTGCTCGCGATCGGGCTCGGCACGCACATCCAGTCGCTGCCCGTCGGCGCCCGCATCGACATCAAGTCCCTCGCGGCGCGCTTCCCCGAGGGCACGACCCGTATCGCCGCCGCTCTGAAAGAGCTGGAAGCCCACGGTTACCTGCGCCGCGAGCGCGTACGCGTACCCGACGGCCGGATCATCACCCGTACGACCTCCTGCAACCAGCCAGGTCACAGGGGTGCAGAGGCTCCGCGTCCGGCTCCGGGGCAGCGGACGGGGTCGCCCGGCGGCAAGACCCTGCCTGCCGTACCGCGACCGGCCTGCCCGGCCCCCGCCCTCCTCCAGCAGGCCACCGACCTCCTCACCGGCCTCCGCCGCGAGGACCCCCGCCTCCTGCTCTCGGCCGACGACACCGCCCACCTCGCCCCCGGCGTCGCCGCCTGGCTGGAGCGAGACGTCACCCCCACCGCCGTACGCCACGCCATGACCACCGACCTCCCACCCGAGCCCCTCCGCCGCCCGGCCGCCCTCCTGGCCCACCGCCTCACGGCCCAGCTACCGCCCCCGCCGCCCTTCGCGCGACCGGCGGCACCCCCACCGCCCGCCCGGCACCCCCTCCAGACCTGCGACACCTGCGACAGAGCCTTCCGCGCACCGGCCCCGGGCCACTGCCGCGATTGCCGATCCGACCGAACCGAGCTTCCGGGAGCAGCATGAGGAGAGCATCTGCCGCCCACATCGCCGCGTTCCCTCGACACCCGGGCGGGATAGCCAGGCCGGGGCACTCCTCGGAGGTGGACACGATGAGCACGCAGTCAGACCACGGACCTGAGCTGGCCCCCCGCCCTCAGCAGACTCCTGACGCCCTGCGCGCGGCTCTCGCCACCGTCGATCCGGCCCGTCTGGGAGAGATGCAGGCCACCAAGGACGACGCGTTCGCCAAGGCTGTCGAATGGCAGTCCCTCAGCCCGGTGCAGAGCTGGGTGCTGGCCTGGGCCCGGGACATCGAGATCGCCCGACGGCCCGACCTGTCCACCCGCTACGCCCACGCGAAGACCAACCTGGAACACGAGGACCCGGCCGTCGCCCAGGAGGCGCTGCATGAACTGAGTGCTGTCCTGGACGAAGCCATAAAGGCAGTCCGCGAGTGCGGGCACGGCAAAGGGACCCGCACGACCGAAGTCGTACGGGCCCCTTCGAGCCACTCAGGTCAGTTGACCCTCAAGCCAGTCCGAAGACTCACTTGTTGATCTTGGTGACCTGGCCGGCGCCCACGGTGCGACCACCCTCACGGATGGCGAACTTCAGGCCCTCCTCCATGGCGACGGGCTGGATGAGCTCCACCTTCATCTCGGTGTTGTCACCCGGCATGACCATCTCGGTGCCCTCGGGGAGGGTCACCACGCCGGTCACGTCCGTCGTGCGGAAGTAGAACTGCGGGCGGTAGTTGTTGAAGAACGGCGTGTGGCGGCCACCCTCGTCCTTGGACAGGATGTAGGCCTGCGCCTCGAACTCGGTGTGCGGGGTGACCGAGCCCGGCTTGATGATGACCTGGCCGCGCTCGACGTCCTCGCGCTTGATGCCGCGGAGCAGCAGACCGACGTTCTCACCGGCCTGGCCCTCGTCGAGCAGCTTGCGGAACATCTCGATGCCGGTGACCGTGGTGGTGGTCTTCTCGGTCTTGATGCCGATGATGTCGACGGTCTCGTTGACCTTGAGGACACCACGCTCGATACGGCCGGTGACGACCGTACCGCGACCGGTGATCGTGAAGACGTCCTCGATCGGCATCAGGAACGGCTTGTCGACGTCGCGCTCCGGCTCCGGAATCGCGGTGTCGACGGCGCTCATGAGCTCCAGGACCGAGTTGCCCCACTCCTTGTCGCCCTCGAGGGCCTTCAGAGCGGAGACCTTGACGACGGGAACGTCGTCGCCCGGGAACTCGTACTCGGAGAGCAGCTCACGGACCTCGAGCTCGACGAGCTCCAGGATCTCCTCGTCGTCCACCATGTCGGCCTTGTTCAGGGCGACGACGATGTACGGAACGCCGACCTGGCGGGCCAAGAGCACGTGCTCCTTGGTCTGCGGCATCGGGCCGTCGGTGGCGGCGACCACGAGGATGGCGCCGTCCATCTGCGCCGCACCCGTGATCATGTTCTTGATGTAGTCCGCGTGACCGGGGCAGTCGACGTGGGCGTAGTGACGCGTCTCGGTCTGGTACTCGACGTGCGCGATCGAGATCGTGATACCGCGCTGGCGCTCCTCGGGAGCCTTGTCGATCTGGTCGAAGGCCGAGGCCTCGTTCAGCTCGGGGTACGCGTCGTGCAGCACCTTGGTAATGGCGGCCGTGAGGGTCGTCTTACCGTGGTCGATGTGACCGATGGTGCCGATGTTGACGTGCGGCTTAGTCCGCTCGAACTTCGCCTTCGCCACTGGGGTCCTCCTGTGGAGTGGTTCTGGTACGCCTTACTCATCGGCGCCAGGATGATCTTTGCTGGAAAGCCCGGGCCCCGGGGCATTCTCGCCATGATTGTGACGGAATGCCCCTCAAGGCTCCGGAGTCAAGCCTACGGCGTGTAGACGCGGTGCGTTACTCGCCCTTGGCCTTCGCGATGATCTCCTCGGCGACGTTCCGGGGAACCTCGGCGTAGGAGTCGAACTGCATCGAGTAGCTTGCGCGACCCGACGTCTTGCTGCGGAGGTCTCCGACGTAGCCGAACATCTCCGAGAGGGGCACCAGGCCCTTCACGAGGCGGGCACCGGCCCGCTCCTCCATGGCCTGGATCTGGCCACGGCGGGAGTTGATGTCGCCGATGACCTCACCCATGTAGTCCTCGGGCGTGGTGACCTCGACGGCCATCATCGGCTCGAGCAGCACGGGGCTGGCCTTGCGCGCGGCCTCCTTGAAGGCCTGCGAACCGGCGATCTTGAACGCGAGCTCGGAGGAGTCGACCTCGTGGTAGCCACCGTCGATGAGCGTGACGCGGACGCCCGTCATCTCGTAGCCGGCGAGGATGCCGAACTGCATGGCCTCCTGCGCACCGGCGTCCACCGAAGGGATGTACTCCTTCGGGATGCGGCCACCGGTGACCTTGTTCACGAACTCGTACGCGGCGTCGCCGCCCTCGATCGGCTCGATCGCGATCTGCACCTTGGCGAACTGGCCGGTACCACCAGTCTGCTTCTTGTGCGTGTAGTCGACGCGCTCGACGGCCTTGCGGATCGTCTCACGGTAGGCGACCTGCGGCTTGCCGACGTTGGCCTCGACCTTGAACTCGCGCTTCATGCGGTCGACCAGCACCTCGAGGTGAAGCTCGCCCATACCACCGATGATGGTCTGGCCGGTCTCCTCGTTGGTGTGGACCTGGAAGGACGGGTCCTCCTCGGCCAGGCGCTGGATCGCGACGCCCAGCTTCTCCTGGTCACCCTTCGACTTGGGCTCGATGGCGACCTGGATGACCGGCGCCGGGAAGTCCATGGACTCCAGGATGACCGGGTTCTTGTCGTCGGACAGCGTCTCACCGGTGGTGGTCTGCTTCAGGCCCATGACGGCGACGATGTCACCGGCGCCCACCGACTCGATCTCCTCACGCTTGTTCGCGTGCATGCGGTAGATCTTGCCGATGCGCTCCTTCTTGCCCTTCACGGAGTTCAGCACGGCGGTGCCGGACACCAGGCGGCCGGAGTACACGCGGACGAAGGTGAGCTTGCCGAGGTGCGGGTCGCTCATGATCTTGAACGCCAGCGCGGCGAGGGGCTCGTCCTCCGACGGCTTGCGCGCGATGACCTGCTCCGGGTCCTTGACGTCGTGGCCCTCGATGGCCTCGACGTCGAGCGGGGTGGGCAGGTAGCGCACGACCGCGTCGAGCAGGGGCTGAACGCCCTTGTTCTTGAACGCGGTGCCGCAGAACACGGGGGTGACGGTGGTGCCGTCGCTCTTGCCGGACGCGATGGTGATACGACGGATCGCGGCGTAGAGCTGCTCCACGGTGGGCTCGGTGCCCTCCAGGTACAGCTCCATCAGCTCTTCGTCGTTCTCGGCGACGGCCTCGAGCAGCTTGCCGCGGTACTCCTCGGCAGCCTCGGCGTGGGTGTCCGGGATGTCGACGGTGTCGTACATCTCGCCCTTGGTCGCCTCGGCCGACCAGACCAGGGCCTTCATCGTCACGAGGTCGATGACGCCCTTGAAGTCCGCCTCGGCACCGATCGGCAGCTGCATGACCAGCGGCTGCGCGCCCAGGCGGTCGGTGATCATGTCGACGCAGCGGTGGAACTCGGCACCCGTGCGGTCGAGCTTGTTGACGAAGCAGATACGCGGAACGCCGTAGCGGTCCGCCTGACGCCACACCGTCTCGGACTGCGGCTCAACGCCGGCGACACCGTCGAACACCGTCACGGCACCGTCGAGCACGCGCAGGGAGCGCTCCACCTCGACGGTGAAGTCGACGTGACCCGGGGTGTCGATGATGTTGATGGTGTAGTCGTTGTCCTCGAGCGGCCAGTGACAGGTGGTCGCAGCAGACGTGATCGTGATGCCACGCTCCTGCTCCTGCTCCATCCAGTCCATCGTGGCGGCGCCGTCGTGGACCTCACCGATCTTGTACGAAACGCCGGTGTAGAACAGGATCCGCTCGGTGGTGGTCGTCTTGCCCGCGTCGATGTGGGCCATGATCCCGATGTTGCGGACCTTGGCCAGGTCAAGTGAAGTGGTAGCCATAAGGCTTCAGTCTTCTCTCGGTCTCGATGTGGGTAGCGACTACCAGCGGTAGTGCGCGAAGGCCTTGTTGGACTCGGCCATCTTGTGGGTGTCCTCGCGCTTCTTCACAGCGGCACCGAGGCCGTTGGAGGCGTCGAGAAGCTCGTTGAGCAGACGCTCGGTCATGGTCTTCTCGCGACGGGCGCGGGAGTAACCGACGAGCCAGCGCAGCGCGAGCGTGTTGGCACGACCGGGCTTGACCTCGATCGGAACCTGGTACGTCGCACCACCGACACGGCGGGACTTGACCTCGAGGGTCGGCTTGATGTTTTCCAGTGCGCGCTTCAGCGTGATGATCGGGTCGTTGCCCGTCTTCTCACGCAGACCCTCCATGGCGCCGTAGACGATGCGCTCGGCGGTGGAGCGCTTGCCGTTCAGCAGCACCTTGTTGATGAGGGAGGTCACCAGAGGAGAACCGTAGACCGGGTCGATGATGACCGGGCGCTTCGGGGCGGGGCCCTTACGAGGCATTCTTACTTCTCCTTCTTGGCGCCGTAGCGGCTGCGGGCCTGCTTGCGGTTCTTGACACCCTGGGTGTCGAGCGAGCCGCGGATGATCTTGTAGCGAACACCCGGCAGGTCCTTCACACGGCCGCCGCGCACGAGCACGATGGAGTGCTCCTGCAGGTTGTGTCCCTCACCCGGAATGTAAGCGGTGACCTCGATCCCGCTGGTCAGACGCACACGCGCGACCTTACGCAGGGCCGAGTTCGGCTTCTTCGGGGTGGTCGTGAACACACGCGTGCAGACGCCGCGACGCTGAGGGGAACCCTCGAGTGCGGGCGTCTTGTTCTTCTCGACCTTGTCCTGCCGGCCCTTACGGACCAGCTGCTGGATCGTAGGCACTACTTCTCCGGTTTCTGTGTGCCGAATGGTGAAGCTAACCTGGAACGTCGCCGACCCACGCGGTCGGGTGTGTCGAATCCCGCGGACTCCCGCCGCGAGGCAGAAAGAAGCGCAGATTGCGGTGGCCGGTAACAGCTCGCGATGCGGTTGATGGCACGCACGAGAGCCAGGGCACACCCCAGGCACAAGGTCTGAGCGTACCTATCGCATTCGCTGCGGTCAAAACAAATGGGAACCGCCCGCATGGTTATGCGGAGCATGTCAAGACCCCAGGCCGTTCACCCGCCGGTCAGCCCACCCTTCAGCCCGCCGCGATGGACACCACCGTCAGCAACACCAGGACGAGTGCCCAGCCTGCCGTGGACAACCATCCGAGCACCAGCCCGGTCAGCGCGAGCCCGTCCCCCAGCTCGCCCCGGCTGCGGATCTCGGCCCGCGCCACATGCCCCAGCACGACGGCCGGGATCCCCGTCAGCCCCATCGTCGGCACACACAGCAGACCGCACACGCCCGCCGCGACCGCCTTCCCGTTCGTCGGCGGCCGCGGCACCGGCAGAAACGTCCGCGCCACGGGCACGGCGCCCGTCGAGTGCGGCACCGGCCCCTGCGGCAGATCCGCCACCAGCAGCGCCAGCTCCCCCACGGTCCGGGCCCCGTACGCCCGCGCCACCCGCTTCTCGAACTCGTCCCGCTCCATCCGCCCCTCGCCGTACCCGGCCCTGAGCACGTCCACGGCCCGCTCCCGATCGGCGTGCGACGCGAGCATCGACGGGGCGGCGGGGCCTTGCCAGGGGGGCCAGGAGGGGTAGGGCGGCTGCGACACGGAGTACCTCCGCGGGAGGCTGAGTTCTTCCATGATGCGCCGAAGGGACGCTTCCGGCATCGGTGCACCGGGGCAAGGCGCCGCTCGTCAGCCACGCGGCCGAATCACGCCCGTTTCCTCCATGGTCGTTTCCAGTACGTTGACGCCAGTACGACGCCTGTACAGGGCAGGTATCGGCACAGGTGCACGCGGGGGGCGGCGGAATGACCGGGGGGCAGACACGCGCGTGGGACGACGACAGTGTCCCGTTCCTCGCCCGGCTGGAGCGGGAGGACCGCGCCGCCCTGCTCGCCATCGGCCGCCCCCTCGGCTACCGGGCCCGCGGCGTGATCCTGCACCAGGACGAGCCCTCGGCCCACGTCCTGCTCTTGTTGCACGGCTGGACCAAGGTCACAGCGATCGCGGCCAACGGCTACGAGGCTCTGCTCGCCCTGCGCGGCCCCGGCGACATCATCGGCGAGGGCGCGGCCCTCAGCGGTCGCGGCCGTTCGGCGACCGTGACGGCCCTGGAGCCGGTCGAGGCGGTCGTCATCGACCAGAACCGTTTCACCGTGTTCGTCTCGGACAACCCCCGGGTGGCGCTGCGCCTGCTGAGCCTGTCCACGGACCGGCAGCGCTCGACCGACCGCCGCCGGCTGGAATGGGCCGCGCTGAGCGTGCGCGAGCGGCTGGCCGTCCTGCTTCTCGAACTGGTGCGCACACACGGTAGCCGGACGGACGAGGGCATCGAACTCACCATCGGGCTCAGCCAGCAGGAGTTCGCCGGTTCCGTGGGCTCCTCGCGCGAGGCGGTGGCCCGGCTCCTCAAAGAGCTGCGGGACCGGCAGGTCGTCGCCACCCGGCGCCGCCGCATCGTCGTACTCCGCCCCGACGTGCTGCGCCGCATCGCCGGCGACGCCTCCGCCTGACGCACATCCCTGGCCACCGTTCCATGCACACGGTCACATTCCGTCCGTGTCATCGGCCCTCCGACGCTCGCCCGCGACCCGCCATCGTGCTGGACGACGGACACCGACGCGCGAGAGGCAGCCATGACCGACCCCGTGTACCGCACGATCCTCCTCTTCGACATCGAGCAGTACGGCTCACGCGACGACGTGGAGCAGGCGTTCCTGCGCCGCGTCCTGTACGACGTCGTCGACACGACCCTGCTCGACGCCGCCGTCGACGAGACGGCCCGGCTGCGCGCCGACCGCGGCGACTCCGTGATGGAGCTGATCGATACCGCTGTCCCCGTACCCGCCCTGATCAAGACACTTCTGACCGAGACCCCCGCCCTCCTCCACAACAAGAACCGCCTCCTGGCGACCAGCGCCCGCATGCGGCTGCGCATCGTCCTGTCCTCCGGCTACGTCGCGGTCGACGAACTCGACGGCTGGGTCGGCTCCGACCTCAATCACGCGGTCCGCCTGCTGAACTCCGACCCCCTGCGCGACGCCCTGAAGCAGCGCGAGTCCGACTGCGTGCTGTGCGTGTCGGAAGGGATCTACCAGGGGGTGGTACGGCACGGCCCACTGGGCGTGCGTCCGGAGGAGTTCCACCGGGTGACGGTGGGGACGAAGGAGGGGCCGACGGTGGCCTGGGTGCACGGGGAGGCGGGCAACAGCACGCCGAACCCCCCGGAAGCTCCGTCCGACGCCGAGGGCCCGGACGCGCCCGCCTCCCGGCGTTCCGACGTCCAGATCTACGGCGATCAGTACGGTCAGGCAGGCGGCACACTCCACGGCGGACAGCACTTCGACTTCACCGGCCGGGCCCGGGACGAGCGCCGATGAGCCAGGAGGAGAATCCGGCCGACGCGGCGAATCCGGCCGAAGGGCAGGACGGCGAGAAGAAGGAGCGGGACGAGGCTGCCGAGGAACAGCCGAGGCAGGAGGCGTGGGCCGCGCGCCGGGACCTGATCGCGCACGCCCCGGACTTCGTCTCCACCCTCGTCGCCCGGGACCAGTTCGGCCAGGCGGGCGGCACGCACTTCGGTGACCAGCACTTCCACTTCGGAGGCCGGGCCGAGACGCCCCTCCCGCTGTCCGGGCCGGTACCGCACGGGGAGATCGAAGAACTACAGGTCGTCTTCCGGGGCTGCCAGAGCTTCGACGAGGCCTTGAAACGCCTGCGGGACGACAGGCTCGTCATCCTGTCCGGCGGACGCGAGACAGGCCGCCGTACCGCCGCGCTGATGCTGCTGCACCGGCTGGGCGCCGAGCGGCTGCGTTCCCTCGATCCCCCCGCGTCGTTCCCGGAGCTGGCCGACCAGGTGGACCCCTCGGCCGGATACGTCCTGTGCGATCTGCCGGTCAGTCGGAACCGGCCCCTGCGCGAGGCCCAACTGCACTCTCTTCGGGAACGGTTGGAGCGCGCCCGTGCCCGTCTGGTGATCACCGTCGAGCCCTCGGCGGCGCTGGGCGACCTGCCCTCCGTACGGTGGGAGCCGCCGTCGGCCGAAGACCTGCTGCACGCCCATGTCACGCCGGCGACCGGTGAGTCCGCCTGGCCGGAGCTGTGCGGACTGACAGCGGTGAAGGAGTTCCTCACTCGGCACCACCGGCCCGAGGAGATCAGGCAGTTCGCGCTGCGGCTCGTCGCACACCATCGCGGTGAGATAGACGAGGTGGAGCTCGCCGCGTTCGGCGAGACGGCTGTGGCGACCCAGGTGACCCGCTGGCTCACCGAGGAGAAGCCAGAGCTGATCGACAAGGCGTTCCTCGTCTCCCTCGCCGTCTTCGACAAGGCGCCGTACGCGGTGACGGCCGAGCTCGCCGACGGCCTCTTCGTACGCCTGCACGACATTCAGAATCCGAACACCCGACCGCCCATCCCCGTCTTCGGCAGCTCCCGCAAGGAGCGGCTCCGGCTCGCGCACGCCGACGGCTATGTGACCGCGGAGGTCACCGAGTGGGGTCCTCTGAAGGGCAGCTTCTGCGCCGCCTTCCAGGACGAGCGGACGGCTCCGATGCTGCTGGAGGAGGTGTGGAACCTCCACCCGTCCGCGCGCCCGGCCTTCGCGGAGTGGATCCGCAAGCTGGCCGACGACCGCCGTCCCCTCGTGCGGACCCGGGCGGCGTCGGCCGCCGCGCTGCTGGCCAAGGCCGATCTGTCGTCCGCCATGGCCCACCTCATCGAGCCATGGGCGGACAGCCGCAAGCCGCATGCCTGGCTGACCGCGGCCAACGCCCTCACCATGACCCAGCTCCTGGAGGTGCCGGCCGTCTCCCGGATCCTGCGCGACTGGTGCATCGGGGACGTCGAGAGCCGCCGCTGGACGGCCATCCGTGCCTACGGCCTCCTCGGGCCGGTGCACCACGAGGAGACTCTGGCGGCACTCGTGGACGCCATGCACAGGCCACCGCCCGCCGAGGCCGCGAGCGCCGAGGAGGACGGGGAGCCACCGGAGGAGGCCCGGCAGCTCGCCGACGCCCTCGAACTCCTCCTCCTCGCCGTACGGGACCCCGTACTGGCCGCCCTGACCGAACTCCGCCGCACCGACCGGATGGTCCGCCCGCATGCCCTGCTCGCCTTCTTCCAGGCCTGCAAGCAGACGAAGGACGACGACAGCGACCGCGCGCCCGTCCTGTCCTGGTACGCGCGGGCCGCGGCGGCCGAGGATCCCACGGCCGCCCGGCAGCTGGCCGACTTCTGGGACGCGCTGCTCGCCGACCGGACGCACAACCCGAAGGCCCTCGGCGTCCTGCGCGGCTGGGTGCGCGCGGCCGACGACGCCCCGGAGACCGAGTCGGCCCTCGCCTCGCTGCTCGGCGCCCTCGTCACCACGCCCACCAACCGGCGGCGCGTCGGCCATCTGCTGGGCACGGTCCGCGACTCCAGAGGAGCCGTCACCCCGGCCGCGGACCGGCTGAGCAAACGCCTCGCCCTCGACTGACCTGCCTTCGGAGGCCGACCATGGAACACGAGACCGACCCCGTCCGCACCGTCTGGCAGCTACCGCGCTTCCACATCGGCGGCCGGCGCTTCATGGGCCGCATCGACCACGCCCTGGTGTGTGTGACCCGCAAGGGCGCGTACGAGACCTTCCCACCGCCCGACCGTCCCGCGTCCACGCGGCGGTACGTCGCCGTGTACGAGGTGGACACCGACCCGCACGCCTTCGAGCTGACCGTGCCCCTGCCCAGCCTGGTCGACAGCTTCGAGTTCGAGGTCACGGCCGACGTCGGCTGGCGGGTCACCCACCCGGCGCTCTTCGTCCGCAGCCAGGAGCGGGACGTACCCGGCCTGCTCACACGGGAGCTGCTGCCGCTGATGCGGGACGCCGGCCGCCGTCACCCCATCGACGCGAGTGCCGAGGCGGAACGGGCCGTGCAGCGGGCGGTGCGGGACGAGCCCTCGCTCGGCCGGGCCCAGGGCCTGCACGTCACCTGCTCCGTACGCCTGCGCCGCGACGCCACCGAGCGATCCCACCAGGACCGCCTGCGGACCGCCCGGCACGAGGTGGAGGCCGCGCAGCCGGAGCACGAGGCGACCCGGCTCCGCGACACGTACGAGGCCGAGCGCAGGGCCGAACAGATCAGGTTCTACGAACGCACCTTGGCCAAGGGCGGCGCCGCCGCGCTCGCCCTGCACCTGGCGGCGCACCCCGATGAGACCCGGCTCGTCCTGGAACACCTCCAGTCGGGCCAGAACAGGCTGCTGGACACCCAGGTGAACCTGATCAACCAGGCCCTGGACAACAAACAGCTGGAGGGCTACCAGCTCGACGAGCCCCACAAGCTCATCGCCGAGCGGATGAAGGCCATCCTGAAGACCACCGACCCGTCCGCTACACCCGAGGACGATCCGGATTCCGGCACATGAACCCCCCGGACGATCCCGATGTGCGGGCGGGCGCCCAACTGCTCGCCGACCTCCGCGGCGAGATCGCCCGTGCCGACGCCAAGGCCACCGTGCTCGTCGGCGCGCTCGGCATCTCGGGGGGCATGCTCGCCGCACTCCTCGCCAACCGCGGCTGGACTCCCGACCGGCTCCCGGCGCCCGCCGCCCTGCTGTGGTGGGCCGGGGCGGCGTCGCTGGTCGTCGCGCTGTTCGCCCTGCTGCTGGCCGTCATGCCCCGCTACCAGGGCAGCCGCTGGACACCCGGCAGCCCGCTCACCTACTTCGGCGACGTACGACGAGCCGCACGCGAGGGGCTGCTCACCGCAGCCCTCGCGGACACCGGCCGCGATCCCGCTCGGGGCCTTCTGCTCGCCCTCGCCGACACGAGTGCCATCGCCGCACGCAAGCACTTCTGGATCCGGACCGGACTGCTCTCGTTCGGCTGCTCGGCGGCCCTGCTGCCCGGATCGATGCTCCTCGCCTGACCCACGCCCCCTCTATCCCCCCCTCCCCCCCCACACGGGAAGGAAGGCCCATGCCCATGTCCGCACCGGTCCCCGACGACGACCTCACCCGTCGCCCCGGCCGGATCCACATAGCCGCCCGCCGACGCGGGGCGGACCTCACCGCTCTCGGCTCGCTGGCGCTGCACCTCCCCCACGTCGCCGCCAGCCTGACCGTCGTCTTCGTCGTGTCGTACGCCCTGAGCCACCTGATCCATCTGCCTTGGTGGCTGCTCTTCGGCAGCTGGGTGCTGAGCGGGGCCCTGGTCTTCCACCGGCCGTGCGAGCGGCTCCTGGCCCGGTGGCTGTTCGGCCTGCGCTACCCCACACCGGAGGAGGACAGGCGACTGCGGCCCGTCTGGCACGAGGTGACCGCCCGGGCCGGAGTGGAGGCGAACGCCTATCAGCTCTGGATGGAGGAGAGCGACGAGATCAACGCCTTGGCGGCGGCCGGGCACATCGTCGGCGTGACCAGTCATTCGCTGCGGACCCTGACACCCGCCCAGCTCGCCGGGGTCCTCGCCCACGAACTGGGGCATCACACGCGGGGACACGCGTGGGCCTCGCTGCTGTCCCTCTGGTACGCGCTGCCGGCCCGGCTCGCCTGGCGGCTGCTGCGCCTGCTGTGCACCCGGCTGGGCCTGCTCCCGACGGGCGCTGCCGCCGTGGTGATCGGCGTCGCCGGGGCCCTCCTGATCGCGCTGGCGACTGCCACGTACGGGCTGATCTTCCTGCCGCTGGCGACGCCCTACCTGGTGGCCGCGGTCTCCCGGCGGTCCGAACTGCGGGCCGACGAGCACGCGGCGGGGCTCGGCTTCGCGCCCCAGCTGATGGCCGTACTGCACCAGGAGCGCGACCGGGAGGTCACGGCCGGCGTCCCGGGCCCCGCCTTCTCGAAGGGCGGAATGATCGCGCGACTGCTCGACTCCCACCCCGATGTGCACACCAGGCTCCACCGCCTGCAGGCCCATCTCGACAGCCGGCGTTGACACGCCGAAGGGCGGCCACCCCAAGGTGACCGCCCTCGACTCAAGCGACTCGCTTACTGGTTGTACGGACCGTAGTCGTAGTCCTCCAGCGGAACGGCCTGGCCGGAGCCCGTGCCGAACGGCGAGTAGTCGATGTCGTCGTAGCCGACGGCCGAGTACATCGCGGCCTTGGCCTCCTCGGTCGGCTCGACCCGGATGTTGCGGTAGCGGGACAGACCCGTACCGGCCGGGATGAGCTTACCGATGATGACGTTCTCCTTGAGGCCGATGAGGCTGTCGGACTTGGCGTTGATCGCCGCGTCCGTCAGAACTCGGGTCGTCTCCTGGAAGGAGGCGGCCGACAGCCAGGATTCCGTCGCCAGCGAGGCCTTGGTGATACCCATCAGCTGCGGACGACCGGAGGCCGGGTGACCGCCCTCCTGGACCACACGACGGTTCTCGGTCTCGAACTTCGAGCGCTCGACCAGCTCGCCGGGCAGCAGCTCGGCGTCGCCCGACTCGATGATCGTCACGCGGCGGAGCATCTGCCGGATGATGATCTCGATGTGCTTGTCGTGGATCGACACACCCTGCGAGTTGTAGACCTTCTGGACCTCGCCGACCAGGTGGACCTGGACGGCACGCTGACCCAGGATGCGCAGCACGTCGTGCGGGTTGGTGGCACCCACGGTGAGCTTCTGGCCCACCTCGACGTGCTCGCCCTCGCTGACCAGGAGACGGGCACGCTTCGAGATCGGGAACGCCGTCTCGTCGCTGCCGTCGTCCGGGGTGACGACGAGCTTCTTCGTCTTCTCGGTCTCCTCGATCCGCACGCGGCCGGAGGCCTCGGAGATCGGGGCGACACCCTTCGGGGTACGGGCCTCGAAGAGCTCGACGACACGCGGCAGACCCTGGGTGATGTCGTCACCGGCCACACCACCGGTGTGGAAGGTACGCATCGTCAGCTGGGTACCGGGCTCACCGATGGACTGGGCGGCGATGATGCCGACCGCCTCACCGATGTCGACCAGCTTGCCGGTGGCCAGCGAACGGCCGTAGCACATGGCACAGGTGCCGACGTGCGACTCGCAGGTCAGGATCGAGCGGGTCTTGACCTCCTCGACACCGTGGTGCACGAGCTGGTCGATGAGCACATCGCCCAGGTCCACGTTGGCCGGCGCGATCACCTTGCCGTCGATGACGACGTCCTGGGCGAGCATGCGGGCGTAGACGCTGGTCTCGACGTCCTCGGCCTTGCGCAGGACACCGGCCTCGTCCTTCGAGGCGATCCGCAGCTTCAGACCGCGCTCGGTGCCGCAGTCCTCCTCGCGGATGATGACGTCCTGGGAGACGTCGACCAGACGACGGGTCAGGTAACCCGAGTCGGCGGTACGCAGAGCGGTGTCCGCCAGACCCTTACGGGCACCGTGCGTGGAGATGAAGTACTCCAGCACGGACAGACCCTCACGGAACGACGCCTTGATCGGACGCGGGATCGTCTCGTTCTTCGCGTTCGACACCAGACCACGCATACCGGCGATCTGACGCATCTGCATCATGTTGCCTCGTGCGCCCGAGTTCACCATCATGAAGATCGGGTTGGTCTTCGGGAAGTTGTCGTTCATCGCCTCGGCGACCTCGTTGGTCGCCTTGGTCCAGATCGCGATGAGCTCCTGCGTGCGCTCGTCCTTGGTGATCAGACCGCGCTCGTACTGCTTCTGGACCTTCTCGTCCTGCGCCTCGTACCCGCGGACGATCTCCTTCTTCGCCTCGGGAACGACGACGTCGGAGATGGCCACGGTGACGCCGGAACGGGTCGCCCAGAAGAAGCCGGCCGCCTTCAGGTTGTCGAGCGTCGCCGCCACGATGACCTTGGGGTAGCGCTCGGCGAGGTCGTTGACGATCTCGGAGAGCTGCTTCTTGCCGACCTCGTAGTCGACGAACGGGTAGTCCTCGGGCAGCAGCTCGTTGAAGAGCGCGCGGCCCAGGGTGGTGTTCAGCCGGAAGCTGTCACCCTGCTGCCACTCGGGCTCGCCCTCCTCACGCGCCGGCGGCATCCAGCCACGCGGCGGGATGGTGCCCACCGGGAAGCGGACGTCGATCTTCGACTGGAGCGACAGCTCGCCCGCGTCGAAGGCCATGATCGCCTCGGCGACCGAGGCGAAGGAACGGCCCTCGCCCTTGAGGTCGCGCATCTCGCCGTCGGTGGTGAGGAAGAACAGACCGAGGACCATGTCCTGGGTCGGCATCGTCACCGGACGGCCGTCGGCGGGCTTGAGGATGTTGTTCGAGGACAGCATCAGGATGCGGGCCTCGGCCTGCGCCTCCGCGGAGAGCGGCAGGTGCACGGCCATCTGGTCACCGTCGAAGTCCGCGTTGAACGCGGTGCAGACGAGCGGGTGGATCTGAATGGCCTTGCCCTCGACCAGCTGCGGCTCGAAGGCCTGGATGCCGAGGCGGTGCAGCGTGGGCGCACGGTTCAGTAGAACCGGGTGCTCCGCGATGACCTCTTCCAGCACGTCGTACACGACCGTGCGGCCGCGCTCGACCATGCGCTTGGCGCTCTTGATGTTCTGCGCGTGGTTCAGGTCGACCAGGCGCTTCATCACGAACGGCTTGAAGAGCTCCAGCGCCATCGCCTTCGGCAGACCGCACTGGTGCAGCTTCAGCTGCGGACCGACGACGATCACGGAACGCGCGGAGTAGTCCACACGCTTACCGAGCAGGTTCTGACGGAAGCGGCCCTGCTTACCCTTCAGCATGTCGCTGAGGGACTTCAGCGGGCGGTTACCGGGACCGGTGACCGGACGGCCACGACGGCCGTTGTCGAACAGCGCGTCGACGGCCTCCTGGAGCATGCGCTTCTCGTTGTTCACGATGATCTCGGGCGCACCGAGGTCGAGAAGGCGCTTCAGTCGGTTGTTCCGGTTGATCACACGGCGGTACAGGTCGTTCAGGTCGGAGGTCGCGAAGCGGCCACCGTCCAGCTGCACCATCGGGCGAAGGTCCGGCGGGATGACCGGCACGCAGTCGAGCACCATGCCCTTGGGGCTGTTGCTGGTCTGCAGGAACGCGGAGACGACCTTCAGGCGCTTGAGCGCACGGGTCTTCTTCTGGCCCTTGCCGGTGCGGATGATCTCGCGGAGCTTCTCGGCCTCCTCGTCGAGGTCGAAGGACTCCAGGCGCTTCTGCAGCGCCGCGGCACCCATCGAGCCGTCGAAGTACGTGCCGAAGCGGTCACGCAGCTCGCGGTAGAGCAGCTCGTCGCCCTCGAGGTCCTGGACCTTGAGGTTCTTGAAGCGGTTCCACACCTCGTCGAGACGGTCGATCTCGCGCTGCGCACGGTCACGCAGCTGCTTCATCTCGCGCTCGGCACCCTCGCGCACCTTGCGGCGCACGTCGGCCTTGGCGCCCTCGGCCTCCAGCTCGGCCAGGTCGGTCTCGAGCTTCTTGGCGCGGGCCTCCAGGTCGGCGTCGCGGCGCTGCTCGATCTGCTGGCGCTCGACGGAGACGTGAGCCTCCAGCGAGGGCAGGTCGCGCGTACGGCGCTCCTCGTCGACGTACGTGATCATGTACGCCGCGAAGTAGATGACCTTCTCGAGGTCCTTGGGAGCCAGGTCGAGCAGGTAGCCCAGCCGGCTCGGGACGCCCTTGAAGTACCAGATGTGCGTGACGGGCGCGGCCAGCTCGATGTGGCCCATCCGCTCACGACGCACCTTGGCGCGGGTGACCTCGACGCCACAGCGCTCACAGATGATGCCCTTGAAGCGGACACGCTTGTACTTGCCGCAGTAGCACTCCCAGTCCCGGGTCGGACCGAAGATCTTCTCGCAGAAGAGTCCGTCCTTTTCGGGCTTGAGCGTGCGGTAGTTGATCGTCTCGGGCTTCTTGACCTCGCCGTGGCTCCACTGACGGATGTCGTCAGCGGTAGCCAGACCGATCCGGAGCTCGTCGAAGAAGTTGACGTCGAGCACTATGCGTCAATCCCTCTCAGGGTTGTAAGTCATGGGGTCTGATACGGGGGTCCTGGGGCCGGAGGCCTTCATGACGAAGGCCTCCGAACTCCCGTCAGACCTCTTCGACGCTGCTCGGCTCGCGCCGGGACAGGTCGATGCCAAGCTCCTCCGCAGCGCGGAAGACGTCCTCGTCGGTGTCGCGCATCTCGATGGACATGCCGTCCGAGGACAGCACCTCCACGTTGAGGCACAGGGACTGCATCTCCTTGATGAGCACCTTGAAGGACTCGGGGATGCCGGGCTCGGGAATGTTCTCGCCCTTGACGATGGCCTCGTAGACCTTCACGCGACCGGTGACGTCGTCGGACTTGATGGTCAGCAGCTCCTGGAGGGCGTACGCGGCGCCGTAAGCCTCCAGCGCCCACACCTCCATCTCACCGAAGCGCTGGCCACCGAACTGGGCCTTACCACCCAGCGGCTGCTGGGTGATCATCGAGTACGGACCGGTCGAACGGGCGTGCAGCTTGTCGTCGACCAGGTGGTGCAGCTTCAGGATGTACATGTAGCCGACCGAGATCGGCTCCGGGAACGGCTCGCCGGAGCGGCCGTCGAACAGCGGCGCCTTACCGGTCGGGAGCACCATGCGCTCGCCGTCGCGGTTCGGGATCGTGTGGTTCAGCAGACCCGCCAGCTCGTCCTCACGCGCACCGTCGAAGACGGGGGTGGCGACGTTGGTGCCGGGCTCGACCTTGTCGGCCTCGATGGCCTGGAGGCGCTGCGCCCAGTCGTCCGCGAGACCGGAGACGTCCCAGCCGCGGCTGGCGAGCCAGCCGAGGTGGATCTCCAGGACCTGACCCGGGTTCATTCGGGACGGCACACCGAGCGGGTTGAGGATGATGTCGACCGGGGTGCCGTCCTCCAGGAACGGCATGTCCTCGATCGGCAGGATCTTCGAGATGACGCCCTTGTTGCCGTGACGGCCGGCGAGCTTGTCACCGTCGGTGATCTTGCGCTTCTGCGCGACGTAGACGCGCACCAGCTGGTTCACACCGGGGGGAAGCTCGTCGCCCTCCTCGCGGTCGAAGACGCGGACGCCGATGACCTTGCCGGTCTCGCCGTGCGGCACCTTCAGCGAGGTGTCACGGACCTCACGGGCCTTCTCACCGAAGATCGCGCGCAGCAGGCGCTCCTCGGGCGTCAGCTCGGTCTCGCCCTTGGGCGTGACCTTGCCGACGAGGATGTCGCCGGCGATGACCTCGGCACCGATGCGGATGATGCCGCGCTCGTCGAGGTCGGCGAGGACCTCCTCGGAGACGTTCGGGATGTCCCGGGTGATCTCCTCGGGGCCGAGCTTGGTGTCACGGGCGTCGACCTCGTGCTCCTCGATGTGGATCGAGGAGAGGACGTCGTCCTGCACGAGGCGCTGCGACAGGATGATCGCGTCCTCGTAGTTGTGACCCTCCCACGGCATGAACGCCACGAGCAGGTTCTTGCCCAGCGCCATCTCGCCCTGCTGGGTGGCCGGACCGTCCGCGAGGATCTGGCCCTCGATGATCCGGTCGCCCTCGCCGACGATGACCTTCTGGTTGACCGAGGTGCCCTGGTTGGAGCGGGCGAACTTGGCCAGGCGGTACGTGATGTACGTGCCGTCGTCGTTGGCGGTGGTGATGTAGTCCGCGGAGACCTCCTGGACCACACCCGGCTTCTCGGCCTTGACCACGTCGCCGGCGTCGGCCGCGGAGCGGTACTCCATGCCGGTACCGACGAGCGGGGCCTCGGACTTAATCAGCGGCACGGCCTGACGCATCATGTTCGCGCCCATGAGGGCACGGTTGGCGTCGTCGTGCTCCAGGAAGGGGATCATGGCGGTCGCGACCGACACCATCTGGCGCGGCGAGACGTCCATGTAGTCCACGTCTTCGCCGGTGACGTAGTCGACCTCGCCGCCCTTACGGCGGACCAGCACGCGGGCCTCGGCGAAGCGGAGCTCGTCGGTGAGCGGCGCGTTGGCCTGCGCGATGACGAAGCGGTCTTCCTCGTCGGCGGTCAGGTAGTCGACCTCGTCGGTGACCTGGCCCTCGAACACCTTGCGGTAGGGGGTCTCGACGAAACCGAACGCGTTGACCCGGCCGTAGGAGGCGAGCGAGCCGATCAGACCGATGTTCGGGCCTTCGGGCGTCTCGATCGGGCACATGCGGCCGTAGTGCGAGGGGTGCACGTCACGGACCTCGAAGCCGGCCCGCTCACGGGACAGACCACCGGGACCCAGAGCCGAGAGACGACGCTTGTGCGTCAGACCCGACAGCGGGTTGTTCTGGTCCATGAACTGCGACAGCTGGCTGGTGCCGAAGAACTCCTTGATGGAGGCGACGACCGGCCGGATGTTGATCAGGGTCTGCGGCGTGATCGCCTCGACGTCCTGGGTCGTCATCCGCTCGCGGACGACACGCTCCATACGCGCCAGACCCGTACGGACCTGGTTCTGGATGAGCTCGCCGACGCTGCGCAGACGGCGGTTGCCGAAGTGGTCGATGTCGTCGGTCTCGACGACGATCGAGGTGCCACTGTCGCCGACCGTCTCGGTCTCGCCCGCGTGCAGCTTCACCAGGTACTTGATCGTCGAGATGACGTCCTCGACGGTCAGGATGCCGGCGTCGAGCGGAGCGTCCGCGCCCAGCTTCTTGTTGACCTTGTAGCGGCCGACCTTGGCGAGGTCGTAGCGCTTCGGGTTGAAGTAGAGGTTCTCGAGCAGCGTCTGCGCGGCCTCACGGGTCGGGGGCTCGCCCGGACGCAGCTTGCGGTAGATGTCGAGCAGCGCGTCGTCCTGACCCTGGGTGTGGTCCTTCTCCAGGGTGGCGCGCATGGACTCGTACTCGCCGAACTCCTCGAGGATCTGCTCGGTCGTCCAACCGAGAGCCTTGAGCAGGACGGTGACGGACTGCTTGCGCTTGCGGTCGATGCGGACACCGACCATGTCGCGCTTGTCGATCTCCATCTCCAGCCAGGCACCCCGGGACGGGATGATCTTGGCGGAGAAGATGTCCTTGTCGGACGTCTTGTCGATGGAGGAGTCGAAGTAGACACCCGGCGAACGGACCAGCTGCGACACCACGACACGCTCGGTGCCGTTGATGACGAAGGTGCCCTTGTTCGTCATGAGCGGGAAGTCGCCCATGAAGACGGTCTGGGACTTGATCTCGCCGGTCTCGTTGTTCGTGAACTCGGCGGTGACGAAGAGCGGGGCCGCGAACGTGAAGTCGCGCTCCTTGCACTCGTCGATCGAGTTCTTCGGCGGCTCGAAGCGGTGGTCACGGAAGGTCAGCGACATCGACCCGCTGAAGTCCTCGATCGGGGAGATCTCCTCGAAGATCTCCTCCAGACCGGACTTGGTGGGGACGTCCTGACCGTTGTCCAGAGCCTCCTCGACCCGACTCTGCCAAGCGGTGTTGCCGAGCAGCCAGTCGAAGCTCTCGGTCTGCAGCGCGAGCAGGTTCGGAACCTCGAGAGGCTCCTTGATCTTTGCAAAGGAAATGCGCAGCGGGGCGGTGCTGGCGCCGTTGTTCGTATTCGCGGTCGAGGCGTTGCGCGAGGCGGCCAAGAGGGGGTCCTTCCGAGGGCTCGGACTCACTACGCGCGTACCGGCCCCTCTCCCGTACACAGAGACAAGCTGAGTCGGTCCGGCCGAAAGGCCAGGTCAGACAGGTCTTGTCGTCGATGCTCGGGCGAGGGCAGACCCCTGGTGACGGGCAGGGGACAGCTAACAGGCAGCGCAAAGGGTCAGTGTAGCCACTTGGCACACTGATGTCCAGTCCGGGTTTTCACGCCCGTGTTGACCCTCGTTGTTCCACTCCTGCGACAAGGCGCTGCCCTCAACGCACGTTGATACTGCCCTCTTCGTCGTCGATCCATGCCTCGGATACGGATCGTTGTGACGACGCGTCCTGAGAATTGCGCGCTGCGTGCGGTTCGTCAAGGCCCCCCCTGCCCGAACCGGAGCCGCCCGGAGACACAACGAAGATCACCATACCCCCCGTCACTGAGGGTGCAAGGCAACCGTGGCCGGACCCCGGGAACGCCGAAGAGCGACCACCCGGATGGATGATCGCTCTTCCGCGCTTACGCGTTACACGCCCAGGAGGACGTGTCGTGGATCCTGGCGGATCCGAGAGGTCTTACTTGACCTCGACGGAGGCACCGGCGCCCTCGAGGGACTCCTTCGCCTTCTCGGCGGCCTCCTTGGTGACCTTCTCCAGAACCGGCTTCGGCGCACCGTCGACCAGGTCCTTGGCCTCCTTCAGGCCGAGGGAGGTCAGCTCACGCACGACCTTGATGACCTGGATCTTCTTGTCGCCGGCGCCGGTGAGGACGACGTCGAACTCGTCCTGCTCCTCGACGGCCTCGGCGGCGGCGCCACCAGCGGCACCACCGGCGACGACGACCGGCGCGGCAGCGGCGGCGGTGACGTCGAACTTCTCCTCGAAGGCCTTCACGAACTCGGAGAGCTCGATGAGGGTCATCTCTTCGAACTGGGCGAGCAGGTCGTCCTGGCTGAGCTTCGCCATGATGGCGGTCCTTCCACTAAATCGGCAGGTGCCGGATGTACATGTGAGGCGGGCGTACGTCTGGCCCGCGACGGCCTCCGCGTTCAGGCAGCGGGGGCCGGGATGCGAGCCGAGTTACTCGGCACCGCCCTGCTCGTCCTGCTTGGCACGGAGCGCGTCCACGGTGCGGACGAGCTTCGACGGCAGCGCCTGGAAGACAGAGGCAGCCTGCGACTGCTTGCCCTTCATGGCACCGGCCAGCTTGGAGAGCAGAACCTCGCGGGACTCGAGGTCCGCAAGCTTCTTGATGTCGTCGGCGGACAGCGCCTTGCCGTCAAGGACACCGCCCTTGATGACGAGGTTCGGGTTGTCCTTGGCGAAGTCACGGAGACCCTTCGCCGCCTCGACCGGGTCACCGGTCACGAAGGCGACGGCCGACGAACCCGTGAAGAGGTCGTCGATCGTGTTGATCCCGGCCTCATTGGCCGCAATCTTGGTCAGCGTGTTCTTCGCCACACGGTAGTTAGCGTTCTCACCGAGTGAACGACGCAGCTGCTGCAGCTGCGCCACGGTGAGACCGGTGTACGCGGTAACGACGGCACCGTTGGAGTTGCGGAACTTGTCCCGCATCTCCTCGACGGCATCGACCTTGTCAGGCCTCGCCATGAGCCTCGGCCTCCTTCCGGGTGATTCGGACCGCGCGGACCCGAAGGAGGACTGGGGAAAACGAAACGCCCCGGCGCAAGCGCACGGGGCGTAGCTCAACCGGTTGTCCCTCCGCACTCGGCGGCGAACTCCAGGAGCTCTTCCAGTGTCACCTGCGCGGGTCGTCCGCCGTTCAGCGGATCCTTCGGCCACCGCGCCCTCTTCCGAGCACGCGGTAACGACCAGCGGTCTTTGGCTTCTACAGGAGGGTACGGGAACGGATCGCCGTCAAGCAAATCCGCCCGTACGGCTCCGTCCGTACGACGGTCGGAGCGGGGCGGATCAGCCCTGCTCCAGCTCCTTGAACATGCCGGCGAGGTCCGCGACCTCCTTGGCGGGCGGCGCCTGGACGTCCACCGGCTTGTTGTAGTCGAGGAAGGTGATGGTCATGTCGAGCGGGCCCTTGTCGGCGTCGCCCTTCATGCGGAACTGCTTGGTGTGGTCGTCGCCGTCGATCCACATGTCCATCGTGAGCTTGTCGACGCCGAGCTTCTCGTACTGCTTGATGCTCTTCTCACGCTGCTTGCGGGTGTCCGCCTTGGCGTCCTTGAGCGAGGCGCGCAGGTCGGTGAGGGTGACCGTGCCCGAATAGTGGGTCGTCTCGACGCCGTCGACCTTCTCGGAGCCGACCTTCTTCACGTCCTCGGCGCCCGTGAGGAAGGCGGACTCGGCCGCCGGGTTCTGCTCGGCCTGGCTGGTGCCGCTGCTGCCCATCTGGTCCAGTTCCTTGCCGGCCTCGGACCCGGACAGGTCGAACTTGAGCCACTTCTTGCCGTCCATCTCCTTGGCCATCTCGGCTCCCCCACCGAGATACATGGCCTTGTCGACGAGGCGGATCTCCACGGCCTCGGTGGCTCCCTTGTCGGGCGCCGTCATCTTCATGCTCATGGCGATGGTGGGCTTCATGCGCATCGACGCCTCGCCCTTGACCCGGCCCTCGCCCGGGGTCGTGCCGCTCAGGCGGTACCGGAGGGAGGTGATGTCCTCCGTGTTCTTCGCGGCCTTGGCGACGGCGGCCGCGGGCGTCATCTCCGGCGACTGCTCGGATCCGCAGCCGACCGCACCGGCGGCGAGAAGCAGCGCGCCCAGCCCGGCGGCGGGTATGGATGTCCTCATTGATTCCCCCCAAGGAATACATGATTGCTTCACAGCAAGGCGGTGAGCCTATCCCAGAGGGGCACAAGTGATCTATCCGAATTCACGGCCGCCTCAGGGCGTACCGGTCTTCTTCCGCATCAGGTCCTCGAAGTCCCCGGTGTCGGACAGCGGAGGGCGCTGGGCCCGGACCCGTACGCCGTAGTCGCGGTAGTGCGCGGTCTGGGTCATCCGGCCGGAGGTCATCCGCGCCTTCTCCACCTTCTTGACGAGAAGATTCCGCTCGTCGATCCAGATGTCGACGGTCTCGGTGGTGACGCCGGCCTCGGTCAGCTGCTTCCTGAGGCCGTCGTCGGTGACGTCCGCCGCGGCCACGGTGCCGGAGTAGTGCGTGGCGGCCCGGCCGCGCACGGTCTCCTCGCCGGCCTTTCTGACGTCCCCGGAGGCCAGCAGGAGCTTCACGGACTGGTTGGGCGTGGTGGCGCGCATCTGGTCGCCGAGGTGGGCGCCGGAGCCGCCGGCGAGTGCTTCGAGGTCGTCGTACGCGTACCGGATCCAGTGTCTGCCGTCGGTCTGCTCGGCGAACTTGTCGCCCATGCGCGCGTAGTAGGCGTCGGGCAGGTAGCGGGCCTCCATGGAGGTGGTGCCGAGCCTGCGCATGGTGTCGGCGATCGTGCCGCCGGTGTAGGTGATGGTGAGGGTGCCGGTGATGCCGTCGCCCCAGCCGAGGGTGCCGTCGGCGGTCATGGACATCAGCGAGCCCATGCTCGTCGTGGACTCGACCCGGGCGGACTCGGCCCGTGCGGTGGCCCGTTCGGCGGAGCGCAGGGCCGCCAGGGAGGTGGAGCGCGCGGCACGGTCGTCCTTGCCGGGGCGGTCGGAGGAGTCCGAGAAGGTACAACCCGTCAGCGCGGTCGCCACCGCGAGCACCAGGCCCACGCGGCGCACGGTCGTGCCCTGCATACGTCCCCCCGTTCGTATCCGGTTCCCGCACGTTAACCCAGGCCACCGGCGTACGTACCGGAAAAGGGAACGGGCCCCGCACCTGTAAGAGGTGCGGGGCCCGTGACCGGTTGGGCGAGCCGTCAGGCTCAGACCGCGGCCGGGTCCTCCTCGACGAGGAGGTTGCGGGTGCGGTTGGAGTCGACCGGAATGCCGGGGCCCATCGTGGTGCTGATGGCGGCCTTCTTGATGTAGCGACCCTTGGCGGCGGACGGCTTCAGACGGAGGATCTCCTCCAGCGCCGCGCCGTAGTTCTCCACCAGCTTGGTGTCGTCGAACGACGTCTTGCCGATGATGAAGTGCAGGTTCGAGTGCTTGTCGACGCGGAACTCGATCTTGCCGCCCTTGATGTCGTTGACAGCCTTGGTGACATCGGGGGTGACGGTGCCGGTCTTCGGGTTCGGCATCAGACCACGCGGGCCGAGCACGCGGCCGAGGCGGCCGACCTTGCCCATGAGGTCCGGGGTGGCGACGACGGCGTCGAAGTCCAGACGGCCCTTCGACACCTCGTCGATCAGCTCGTCGGAGCCGACGATGTCGGCGCCCGCGGCGAGTGCGGCCTCGGCACGGTCACCGGTCGCGAAGACCAGGACCCGGGCGGTCTTACCGGTGCCGTGCGGGAGGTTCACGGTGCCACGGACCATCTGGTCGGCCTTGCGCGGGTCGACACCCAGACGGAAGGCGACCTCGACGGTGCCGTCGAACTTGGTCGTGGAGGTCTCCTTGGCGAGACGGACGGCCTCGAGCGGGGCGTAGAGCTTCTCCCGGTCGATCTTGGCGTCCGCAGCGCGAAGGGACTTGCTGCGCTTGCTCACTACTGCTCCTGTGGATTCTTAGGAGTCGTGGTCCGGGCCGAGCGGGCCCTGCCACTTCTGCTGATGGAGTTGGGGCTCAGTCCTCGACCGTGACGCCCATGGAACGGGCGGTGCCGGCGATGATCTTCGCGGCGGCGTCCAGGTCGTTGGCGTTGAGGTCGGGCATCTTGGTCGTGGCGATCTCACGGACCTGGTCACGCGTGATCTTCGCGACCTTGGTCTTGTGCGGCTCGCCCGAGCCCTTCTCGATGCCCGCGGCCTTCAGGATCATCTTGGCGGCCGGCGGGGTCTTGGTGATGAAGGTGAAGGAACGGTCCTCGTAGACCGTGATCTCCACCGGGATGACCCAGCCACGCTGCGACTCGGTCGCGGCGTTGTAGGCCTTGCAGAACTCCATGATGTTGACGCCGTGCTGGCCCAGCGCGGGGCCGACCGGCGGGGCCGGGTTGGCGGCACCGGCCTGGATCTGGAGCTTGATGAGCCCCGTGACCTTCTTCTTCTTGGGAGGCATTGCTCTCTCCGGGTCCTAGTGAGAGTTTTCCAGCCTCCGAACCGGATCATCCGGCTGGAGGCATACCGCACAACGATAACGGGTATCCATGTGCGGCCAAAAACCGAGCAGGTCAGGCAGGCTTCTGGAGCCTGCCTGACCTGCTCGGAAGCTGGTGTCCGCTAGTTCTTCTGGATCTGGTCGAAGGAGAGCTCGACCGGCGTCTCGCGGCCGAAGATCTCGACGAGGCCCTTGACCTTCTTCGAGTCCGGGTTGATCTCGTTGATGGTCGCCTGCAGCGTGGCGAACGGGCCGTCGGTGACGGTGACCGCGTCGCCGACCTCGAAGTCCAGCACCTGGACCTCGACCTTGCGCTGCGGGGCCGGCTTGCCCTCGGCCTCGGCGGCCTCGCGGGCGGCCTTCTCCTCGGCCTCCGGGGCGAGCATCTTGACGATCTCGTCCAGGGTCAGCGGGTACGGGTCGTAGGCGTTGCCCACGAAGCCGGTGACGCCGGGGGTGTTGCGGACGACGCCCCAGGACTCGTTCGTCAGGTCCATGCGGACGAGGACGTAGCCCGGGAGCTTGTTCTGCTTGATCGTCTTGCGGTCGCCGTTCTTGATCTGGACGACCTCTTCCTGCGGCACCTCGGCCTGGAAGATGTAGTCCTCGACGTTCAGGGAGACGGCGCGCTGCTCGAGGTTGGTCTTCACGCGGTTCTCGTAACCGGCGTACGTGTGGATGACGTACCACTCGCCGGGCAGGACCCGCAGTTCCTCGCGGAGCTTCTCGATCGGGTCGCGGTCGTCCTCGGGCTCTTCCTCGACGAGTTCTTCCGCGGCCTCTTCGTCGTCCTCGGTCTCCGCCTCGGCGGCGTCGTCCGCGACGGCGTCGGCAGCCTCGACCTCGGCGGAGGTCTCGGTGTCCTCGCTGTCCGCGCCCTCGACGGTGTCGAGCTCGTCCTCGACGGACTCGACAGGCTCGATGGCGTCGTTCACGTTCGGGTCAGACACGGTGGCTGCTTCTTCCTGGATACATAGGGGTGGAACATGCGAAAGGAGCGCCGGGTACCTCGGCGCTCTTCGCGGGCTGCTCAGCCGAACACGTACTTGGCGGCGTTGCTGAGTCCATAGTCAATCACGGTGACCAGGCCGATCATGATGACGACAAAGATGATCACCACGGTCGTGTACGTCGTGAGCTGGTTGCGCGTCGGCCAGACGACCTTGCGCAGCTCCGCGACGATCTGGCGGTAGAAGAGGGCCAGGCGCTTCAGCGGGCCCTTCTTGCCGCGCTTGCCGCCCTTGCGGCCCTTCTTGGACTCCGGCGCCTCATCCTGGGCATCAGGCATGTCGATGGAGCCCACGGCGTCCGTCACTCGTCCTCACCTGATTCCGGGTCGTGGCCGTGCCGCGCCCGGTCTGAGCCGCACGGCGGTGCATTGCTGTACGTACATGCGCACACATCCTGGCGAAGGTGTGTGTAGCAGGGCCGGAGGGACTTGAACCCCCAACCGCTGGTTTTGGAGACCAGTGCTCTACCAATTGAGCTACGACCCTTTGTGTGTCCCCCAACGTACCGCATCCATCCGGATGCCTGGTGTGCACCGAACGGGCGCGGCCTGCTGAAGGCCAACGAGGTGAGAGTGTACGTGCTCCGCGGCCGGTCGTCGAACAGAAAGGGCCCGCGGCAGGCCTTGTTGGCGCAAGATCGCCCCCGGGACGGGGGGCGGGCGGCGGGCCCGAGGCTGAAGATCGCCCAGGCCGGGCGGCCGATCCGTACTGTTGTTCAGGGGTTTGCCCGACGTTGTTCAGTCTGTGAAACCCCCGTGCCGCGAGCGTTTCCGGTCTGAAACGATGGGGCCCATGAGCCCTGCAACCCCTCCCACCGAGCGCCGGGTCTCCGCCCGAGTCGGCGCGATCTCCGAATCCGCCACCCTCGCCGTGGACGCCAAGGCCAAGGCCCTCAAGGCCGCCGGGCGGCCGGTGATCGGCTTCGGCGCCGGTGAGCCCGACTTCCCCACCCCGGACTACATCGTCGAGGCCGCGATCGAGGCCTGCAAGAACCCGAAGTACCACCGCTACACGCCGGCCGGCGGTCTGCCGGAGCTGAAGGCCGCGATCGCCGCGAAGACGCTGCGCGACTCGGGCTACGAGGTCGACGCGTCGCAGATCCTCGTCACCAACGGTGGCAAGCAGGCCATCTACGAGGCCTTCGCCGCGATCCTCGACCCGGGCGACGAGGTCATCGTGCCCGCGCCGTACTGGACGACGTACCCGGAGTCGATCCGGCTGGCCGGGGGTGTCCCGGTGGAGGTCGTCGCCGACGAGACGACCGGCTACCGGGTGTCCGTGGAGCAGCTGGAGGCGGCCCGTACGGAGAAGACCAAGGTGGTCCTCTTCGTGTCGCCCTCCAACCCGACGGGCGCGGTGTACAGCGAGACCGAGACCGAGGCGATCGGCCGCTGGGCCGCCGAGCACGGCCTGTGGGTGCTGACCGACGAGATCTACGAGCACCTGGTCTACGGCGACGCGTCCGCCGTGTCGCTGCCGGCCGTGGTGCCCGAGCTGCGCGACAAGTGCGTCGTGGTCAACGGTGTCGCGAAGACGTACGCGATGACCGGCTGGCGGGTCGGGTGGATCATCGGCCCGAAGGACGTGGTCAAGGCCGCGACGAACCTGCAGTCCCACGCCACGTCGAACGTGTCCAACGTGGCGCAGGTGGCGGCGCTGGCCGCCGTCTCCGGCGACCTGGACGCGGTCGCGAAGATGCGTGAGGCCTTCGACCGGCGCCGCAAGACGATCGTGCGGATGCTGAACGAGATCGACGGCGTGGTGTGCCCGGAGCCCGAGGGCGCGTTCTACGCGTACCCGTCGGTGAAGGGTCTGGTCGGCAAGGAGATCCGCGGGCGCCGGCCCAAGGACACGGTCGAGCTGGCCGCGCTGATCCTGGAGGAGTCCGAGGTCGCGGTGGTGCCCGGCGAGGCGTTCGGCACGCCCGGGTACCTGCGGCTGTCGTACGCGCTGGGTGACGAGGATCTCGTCGAGGGCGTGAGCCGGATCCAGAAGCTGCTGGCGGAGGCCAGGGACTGACACCAGCTACTCACGTGAGTAGCTGGTAGCGGGCCGTTCCCCTTGTGCTGGGGAGCGGCCCGCTTTGTCGTGTGGGCGTGCGAGCAAGACCACGTTCGGGGAAAACGCTGTCGGGACGGCTGAGGCATACGGCAGGATCCTGGGATGGAGCGTGTACGTGATGTCTCTGAACTGCCGAAGGCCCATCTGCACCTGCACTTCACCGGCTCGATGCGGCCCTCGACCGTGCTGGAACTGGCCGACAAGTACGGGGTGCGACTGCCCGACGCGCTGAGCGAGGCGCTGGTCAGCGGGGAGCCGCCGAGACTGCGGGCGACGGACGAGCGGGGCTGGTTCCGCTTTCAGCGGCTGTACGACGCGGCGCGCTCGTGCCTGCGGGAGCCGGAGGACATCCAGCGGCTGGTGCGGGAGGCCGCGGAGGAGGATCTGCGGGACGGCTCGGGGTGGCTGGAGATCCAGGTCGACCCGACGTCGTACGCACCGCTGCTGGGGGGTCTGATCCCGGCGCTGGAGGTCATCCTCGACGCGGTGGAGACGACGTCGCGTGACACGGGGCTCGGTATGCGGGTGCTGGTCGCGGCGAACCGGATGAAGCACCCGCTGGACGCGCGCACCCTGGCCCGGCTGGCGGTGCGGTACGCGGACCGGGGCGTGGTCGGTTTCGGGCTCTCGAACGACGAACGACGGGGGATGGCGCGGGACTTCGACCGGGCGTTCGCTATCGCGCGGGAGGCCGGCCTGTTGTCGGCGCCGCACGGGGGTGAGCTGACGGGCCCGTCGTCGGTGCGGGACTGTCTGGACGACCTGGGCGCGAACCGGCTGGGGCACGGGGTCCGGGCGGCGGAGGACCCGCGGCTGCTGAAGCGGCTGGCCGACCGGGGTGTGACGTGTGAGGTGTGCCCGGCGTCGAACGTGGCGCTCGGTGTCTACGAGAAGCCGGAGGACGTCCCCCTGCGGACTCTGTTCGAGGCGGGTGTCCCGATGGCTCTGGGCGCGGACGACCCGCTGCTGTTCGGGTCCCGGCTGGCGGCACAGTACGAGATCGCGCGGCAGCATAACGGGTTCACGGACGCGGAGCTGGCGGAGGTGGCCCGGCAGTCGGTCCGGGGGTCTGCCGCACCGGAGGACGTGAAGGAGAAGCTCCTGGCGGGCGTGGACGACTGGCTGCTGTCCTAGCGCCCGGCCGCTCCTACTGGAGGCTGACCCCGACCGTCACCGGCTCGTTGACCAGCGTGATGCCGAAGGCCTCGTGGACTCCGGCCACGACCTCGCGGGCCAGGGTGAGGAGGTCCTCCGTGGTCGCACTCCCCCGGTTGGTGAGCGCCAGGGTGTGCTTGGTGGAGATGCGGGCGGGGCCGTCGCCGTAGCCCTTGGTGAAGCCCGCCTTGTCGATCAGCCAGGCGGCGGACGTCTTGGTGTGGCCCTCACCCGCCGGGTAGGCGGGCGGCTCGGCGTCGTCGCCCAGGCGCTGCTTCACGCGCGCGCGGAACGTCGCGAAGTCGGTGTCCGTGAGGATCGGGTTGGTGAAGAAGGAGCCGGCCGACCAGGTGTCGTGGTCGTCGGCGTCCAGGACCATGCCCTTGCCGGCGCGCAGCTTGAGCACCGTGTCCCGCGCCGACGCGAGCGGGACGCGGTCGCCGGCTTCGACGCCGAGGGCGCGGGCCGTCTCGGCGTACCTGAGGGGGGCGGAGAGGCCGCCGGCGTCCTCCAGGGAGAAGCGCACGCGCAGCACCACGAAGCGCTCCGGGTCGGACTTGAAGCGGCTGTGGCGGTAGGAGAAGGCGCAGTCCTCGTCGGCCAGGGTGACCGTCTCGCCGGTCCGGCGGTCGTACGCGACGACCTCGGTGATCGTCGAGGAGACCTCCTGGCCGTACGCCCCGACGTTCTGGATGGGGGTCGCGCCCGCCGAGCCGGGGATGCCGGCCAGGCACTCGATGCCGGCGAGGCCCGCCTCCACCGTGCGGGCGACGGCGTCGGTCCACACCTCGCCGGCCGCCAGCTCCAGCCGGGTGCCGTCGAGGGAGAAGCCCCGGGTGGCGATGACGAGGGCGGTGCCTTCGAAGCCCTTGTCGCCGATGACCAGGTTCGAGCCGCCGCCGATGAGCAGCAGGGGGGTGCCCGCCTCGTCGGCTTCGCGGACGGCGGCGATCACCTCGTCGTCCGTCGTCGCGGTGATCAGCCGGGTCGCGGGACCGCCCAGCCGGAAGGTGGTCAGCGGGGCGAGGGGGGCGTCGTGGAGTTCCTGCACGGGCTCAAGAGTACGAGACGGCACTGACGGGCTCGGGCACGCGTACGTGCGACCGCCTTCGCGAGGAAGTCGGCCGCACGCGCGCGTGGCTGTCAGGACAGGCGTCGCATCGCCTCGGACCAGGAGAGCGGGAGCTCGCCGCTCTTCGCCTTCCAGGTGGTGAACGCCGCGTCGGCCATCTGCGGGGCGAGGCCCCGGGAGGCCGGCCCGTGGGCGCCCGAGCGGACGAAGTCGTTGAGCGCGGCCTTCGACTCCCAGGCGGACAGCGTCCAGAAGGTCCGCTTGAGGGGCTGCGCCTTCAGGGTGGCCCCGTAGGCGCCCGGGCTCCGGCTCACCTGCCGCCAGACGGCGGGCGTGCCGGCGAGGAACTTCAGCGCTCCCCACAGGGTCCGGGTCTCGAAGCGGGAGGCGAAGACGAGCACCTCGGTGTCGTCGGGCGGGGTGTTCGGGACGGTCCAGGGAAGGGTGGGCACGGCCGTTCCTCCTTCGGGTCGTCGGATCTGGTCGTCGGATCCATGGGTGTCAGTGGGAAGCGGTCTCCAGGACGGGCGCCGGTTCGGCGGCGGCCTCCTGTCGCTCGGTGCGCCGCCGGGTCGGGATGAGCAGGGCCGCGATGCCCGCGAGGCCGACCACCGCCGAGCCCGTCACCAGGGCGGGCCGCATGCCGTCGACGAAGGCCTGGCCGGATTCGTAGCCGCCCTGGGCCGCGAAGATCGACGCCATGACGGCGATGCCGAGCGCTCCGCCCACCTCGCGCAGGGCGTTGTTCGCGCCGGAGGCGATGCCCTGCTCCTGGGGCCGGACGCTGGACATCACCAGGTGCGCGGCGGGGGCGAAGTACAGGGCCATGCCGATGCCGCTGACGATCAGGGCGGGCAGCTGCGCGGTATAGGAGGCGTCCGCCGTGGCCACGACCGACATGTAGCCGAGGCCCAGGGCCTGCAGGAACAGACCGGCGGCGACGACCGGGCGGCCTCCGATGCGGTCGGCGAGGATGCCGGCGATCGGGGCGACCAGCATCGGCATACCGGTCCAGGGCAGCATCCGCAGGCCCGCCTCGGTGGGCGAGTAGCCGAGGACTCCCTGCATGTACTGGCTGAGCAGGAAGATCGAGCCGAACATGCCGAGGAACATCAGCAGGCTCGCCGCGTTGATGCCGGAGAACGCCCGGGAGCGGAAGAGCCGCATCGGGAGCATGGGGTTCTTGGCGCGGGTGCTGTAGAGGACGAAGCCCGCGAGCAGTGCGGTGCCCGCGAACAGGCCCGTCAGGACCAGCGAGCCGGTCCAGCCGTCCACGGGGCCGCGGACCAGGCCGTAGACGATGCCGAAGAGACCGCCGCTGGCGAGCAGCGTGCCGGGGATGTCCAGCGGGGCTCCGGTGCCGCGGGACTCGGCGAGGCGCAGCCGGGCGAGCGGCAGCAGGGCCAGGCCCAGCGGGACGTTCAGCCAGAAGATCCACTGCCAGGAGATGTGTTCGGTGAGGGTGCCGCCGACCAGCGGTCCGGAGGCGACGGCCAGCCCGTTGACGGCGCCCCAGATGCCGTACGCCATACCGCGCTTGGCCGCGGGTACGGCGGCCGTCAGCAGGGTGAGCGTGAGCGGCATCATGACGGCCGCGCCGGCGCCCTGGACCGCGCGGGCAGCGATGAGGGAGTCGATGCCGGGTGCCATGGCCGCGGCGGCGGAGGCCCCGGTGAAGACGGCGAGTCCCGCTATGAAGAGCCGGCGGCGGCCGAAGCGGTCGCCGAGGGCCGCGCCGAACATCAGCAGGACGGCGAAGGTGAGCGTGTACGCGCTCACGGTCCATTCCAGGTCGTGCAGGCCGCCCCCGAGGTCCTCGCGGATGGAGGGCAGGGCGGTCGTGACGACGAGGTTGTCGAGGGCCGCCATGAATCCGGCGACGCTGGTGATGACGAGGGCCCAGGCGGCTCCCCCGCGGCGTGCGGTCTGCTGTGACATCGCTCCCCCAAGGGATGGTTCGCTTGATCGATTAGTTATTGATTACTAACTTTCTGGGTCATGAAAAGGCCCGGCATCCTCGCCCTTCCTTGTCAGCTGTCGGGCGCCGGCGGGTTCAACCCCGCCCAGACCCGGTGATCAGCCGGGAAGCCCATGGCCGCCAGGCAGTTGATGAGCATGCCCTGGGCCAGGAAGGTCGTCGTCTCGCTGGCGTCGGCACCCAGCGGCAGGTGGACGGTGTCCCACAGCCGCATCCAGCCCGTGCGCACGGCCTCGCCGAATTCACGGTCCCCCTCTTCCTCGGCGGCCGCCACGGCGAGGTACATCTGCATCTGCATCATCAGCCGCTCGGGCTGTTCGGAAATGGCCTTGATGTACGCACCACCCATGGCGTGGCGGGCCTCATCACCCTCCACCCCGTCGGCCGCCTCCGCGAACATCCGGATGGTGTCCTCGACGCACCGCTCGGCCGCCGCCAGGAAGATCGCCTTCTTGCCGGGGAAGAGCCGGAAGAGATACGGCTGCGAGACACCGACCCGCCGGGCGATCGCCTCGGTCGACGTGCCGTGATAGCCGCCGCGGGCGAACTCGGTCATCGCCGCGCGAATGACACTCTCGCGCCTCTCCTCCGCACTCATCCTGGCCATGGAATTAAGTTAGTACTCAATCACTAACTACGCAAGGGCACATCGCCGACTCCGTACGCGCGCAAGGGGCGCCCCGCAATGGAGAGCGCCCCTTACCCGTCACTCGTCTCGCCGGCTCAGGCCAGCCGCACGACCGCCCGAGACATGCCCAGCACCTTCTGTCCCGCGCTGGTCGCCGTCAGGTCCACTCGGACGGTGTTGTCGTCGAGCTTGGCCGCGACCTTGGCGGCGACCTCGATCACGGCCCCCTCGTCGTCGTTCGGGACGACGACCGGCTTGGTGAAGCGGACGCCGTACTCGACGACCGCGCCCGGGTCGCCGGCCCAGTCGGTGACCACGCGGATCGCCTCGGCCATGGTGAACATGCCGTGCGCGATGACGTCCGGCAGGCCGACCTCCTTGGCGAACTTCTCGTTCCAGTGGATCGGATTGAAGTCGCCGGAGGCGCCCGCGTACTGGACGAGGTCCGCGCGGGTCACGGGAAAGGTCTGCGCGGGCAGTTCGGTGCCGACCTCGACGTCGGAGTAGGAGATCTTCGCCGTCATGGGATCGCTCACGCCTCCTCGGCCGCGCGGGCCACGAGCTTGGTCCAGGCGGTCACGACGTGCTCGCCGGCCTCGTCGTGGACCTCGCCGCGGATGTCCAGGATGTCGTTGCCCGCGAGGGACTTGACGGCCTCGATGGTCGAGGTGACCGTGAGCCGGTCGCCGGCGCGGACGGGGCGGCGGTAGGCGAACTTCTGGTCGCCGTGCACCACCCGGCTGTAGTCCAGGCCGAGCTGGGGGTCCTGGACGACCTGGCCGGCGGCCTTGAAGGTGATCGAGAAGACGAAGGTCGGCGGCGCGATCACATCGGGGTGGCCGAGCTCCTTGGCCGCCTCCACGTCCGTGTACGCCGGGTTGGCGTCCCCGACCGCCTCGGCGAACTCACGGATCTTCTCCCGGCCCACCTCGTAGGGCGCGGTGGGCGGGTACGTCCGCCCCACGAAGGACTGGTCGAGCGCCATGGCTCGGCACCTCCTGGTTGCTCTACTGACCGGTACGGGTCCTTCAACGACGCGAGGCCGCCCCCGATCACTCGGGAGCGGCCTCGTGTACGAGCCTGTTTTATCGCGTTTCGCGGTGCGCGGTGTGCGCGTTGCAACGCGGGCAGTGCTTCTTCATCTCAAGACGGTCCGGGTTGTTACGCCGGTTCTTCTTGGTGATGTAGTTCCGCTCCTTGCACTCCACGCAGGCCAGCGTGATCTTCGGGCGGACGTCGGTGGCAGCCACGTGAGTGCTCCTTGACGAACGGATGGGATGGTTTAACGCATAGAAGAGTAGCCGATCGAAGGACCGACCCCGCAATCGGCTACTGTCAGTAGCGGTGACCGGACTTGAACCGGTGACACAGCGATTATGAGCCGCTTGCTCTACCGACTGAGCTACACCGCTGTGATGCGATCGGATCCCGCCTCGCGACGGGAACCTCACACACCAGAGCCCCAAAACGGAATCGAACCGTTGACCTTCTCCTTACCATGGAGACGCTCTGCCGACTGAGCTATTGGGGCGAGCGATGAAGACATTACACGGTCTGCAGCCGTTCACCCAAATCCGTTTCGGGGTACCCGCCGCGGGCGCCGCGACCGTCCCGCCGACGGCCTCGCGCGCGCCTTCCCCTCCGCACAGCGGGCCACACCGGTACGACTATTGCGCTCCTCCGCGCCATGGGCGGGAGGCCGTCCTAGGCTCGACTCACTCTGCGTGATCATGCGTCCTCCCGTGCGCAAGCCCGAGCCCCTGGAGTGCGATGCCCGACAGCCGGCCGCAGCCGCCACCGCCCCCGTCGTCGTCCTCGCCGGGTCCGGCCGACCCGTCGTCGCTGCTGCTGTGCGGAGCGCGGCTCACCGACGGCCGGACCGTGGACGTACGGCTGGGCGGCGGGCACATCGAGGCGGTCGGGACGGCCGGCAGCCTGGCGGCGGGCGGCACGCGCGCGTGCGGGGCGCGGGTGGACCTCGGCGGCTATCTGCTCCTGCCGGCCCCGGCCGAACCGCACGCCCACGCCGACACGGCCCTGTCGGCCGACGCCGAGGGCCCTGTCTCCGACGAGCCGCAGGACGTGCAGCGCCGGGCGACCGAGGCCGCGCTGCTCCAGCTCGGGCACGGGGCGACGGCGTTGCGGGCCCATGTGCGCGTGGGGGATGTCCAGGGACTGGGCGCGCTGGAGGCGGTGTTGCAGGCGCGGCGGGCCCTGCGGGGGCTGGCCGAGCTGACGACGGTGGCGATGCCCCGGGTACTGACCGGAGTGGCCGGGGCGGACGGGCTGGCGGTGCTGCGGGACGCGGTGAAGATGGGCGCCTCGGTGGTAGGAGGGCGGCCCGATCTCGACCCGGACCCGACGGGCTACGTGGAGGCGGTCCTGGAGGTGGCCTCCGAGCACGGCTGCCCCGTCGACCTGCACACGGACGCCGGGGATCCGGCGCGGCTGGCCCGGCTCGCGGCGATGGCGGGCGGGCTGCGTCCCGGCGTGACCCTGAGCCCGTGCGGCGACCTGGGACGGCTGCCCACCGAGGTGGCCTCGCGGACCGCCGACCAGCTCGCGGCGGCCGGGGTGGCGGTGGTGTGCCTGCCGCAGGGCGGCTGCGGCGGCGTGGACCGGCGGGGCGCGGCTCCGGTACGGCTGCTGCGCGCGGCCGGGGTGCGGGTGGCCGCCGGGAGCGGGGCACTGCGGGACGTGTCGAACCCCGTGGGGCGCGGCGACCCGCTGGAGGCGGCGTTCCTGCTGGCCTCGCGCTACGGGCTGGCGCCCGAGGAGGCGTACGACGCGGTGAGCGGGTCGGCGCGGGCGGTGCTGGGGCTGCCCGAGGTGCGCGTGGAGGCGGGCTTCCCGGCCGAGTTGCTCGCGGTGCGCGGCGACCGGCTGGCGGGGGCGCTCTCGCTGGCGTACAGCCGGGTGGTGGTGCACCGGGGGCGCGTGGTGGCGCGGACCAGCGCGGTCCGGGAGTACTGCGATTCGGCGGCTTCGGCGGAACTGGGGCTGCCGCGGCAGGGGCGGGGGGAGGTGTCGTAGGGGCGGGGGCCTGTCGTCGTAGGGCCGGGGCCTTGTCGTGGGGCCGGGGCCCTGTCGTGAGGCCGGGGGCCTTGAGGGCTTGTCGTAGGGCGTGGGTCGGTGGGGGCGTGGGCGAAGTCGTGGGGCGGACGCGGGCGTCCGGGCGTACGGTCGAAGGCATGCGCATTGTCATCGCTGGTGGTCATGGTCAGATCGCGTTGCGGCTGGAGCGGTTGCTCGCCGCGCGCGGGGACGAGGTCGCGGGGATCATCCGCAAGGCCGAACAGTCCGACGATCTGCGGGAGGCCGGTGCCGAACCGGTCGTGCTCGACCTGGAGTCGGCGTCCGTGGACGAGGTCGCGGACCGGCTGCGGGGTGCCGACGCGGCGGTCTTCGCGGCCGGCGCGGGTCCGGGCAGCGGGACGGCCCGCAAGGACACGGTGGACAAGGCCGCGGCGGTCCTCTTCGCGGACGCGGCGGTGAAGGCGGGCGTACGGCGTCTCGTGGTCGTGTCGTCCATGGGTGCCGACCCGCGGCACGAGGGTGACGAGATCTTCGACGTGTATCTGCGCGCCAAGGGCGAGGCGGACGCGTACGTGCGTGGCCTGAAGGCCCTGGACTGGACGATCCTGCGGCCGGGGCGGCTCACCGACGACGCCGGCACCGGTCTCGTCCGGCTTGAGGCGCGTACGGGTCGCGGGCCGATTCCGCGTGACGACGTGGCCGCCGTACTGGCGGAGTTGGTGGACACCGCCGCGACGGCCGGGCTCACCCTGGAGCTGATCAGCGGACCGGCGCCGGTGTCCGTGGCGGTGAAGTCGGTGGCCGGGAACTGACGCCTTCCGGGGCGGAGTCTCCCTAGAACAGGGGAAGTTGGCCCGGGAAGTCCGGCACCGCGTAGCCGTCCAGGGACGGCTGCTCCGCGCCGACCAGGGCCTGCCGCCGGGAGCCCGGGCACGAGGTGAGTTCGCCGTGTTCCCGGGCGCCCGGCGGGTCGTGGCGCGCGTACCGCCCCGCGACGACGGCGATCTCGCGGCGGCACTCGGGGCAGATTCTGCGGCGGGAGGACATGGGGCCAGTGTGCCGCGTGGGCGGCGCGAGTATGCCTGTCCCCTGCCCCGTGCCTGCTCCTTCCTCTAGCGGGCCCTCACTCTCTACTGGGCCCTCACCCTGATTCCGGTTGCTTAAGTCAATCAATTGACTTAGTTTTGGCGGGTCGCGCTGCCCCTGACGCCCCCTACGGAGGCCCGGCCATGTCCCCTGCCCTTCCCCGACCCGCCGACGTCGGGAAGCCCGCGGCGCCACGGGCCAACTCCGTCGTCGTGGTCCTGGCCTTCGGCGGGATCGTGGTCTCGCTGATGCAGACCCTGGTCATCCCGATCGTCCCGGAGCTCCCCCGGCTGCTGAACGCCTCGGCGTCGGACGCCGCCTGGGCCGTCACCGCCACGTTGCTCGCCGCGGCCGTCGCCACCCCGATGACGGGCCGGCTCGGCGACATGTACGGCAAGCGCCGGATGCTCCTGATCAGCCTCGTCATGCTGGTGGCCGGCTCGGTGACCGCCGCGCTCAGCGACGCGCTCGCCCCGATGATCGTGGGACGGGCGCTGCAGGGCCTCGCGTCCGGCGTGATCCCGCTCGGCATCAGCATCATGCGGGACGAGCTGCCCGCCGAACGGCTCGGCTCCGCCACGGCGTTGATGAGCGCCTCCCTCGGCGTCGGCGGTGCCCTCGGACTGCCGGCCGCCGCACTGATCGCGGACAACTTCGACTGGCACGTGCTGTTCTGGGCCTCGGCCGGACTGGGCGCCGTCGCCCTCGTGCTGGTGCCGGCCATCGTGCCGGAGTCGGAGGTGCGCACCGGCGGGCGCTTCGACCTGGTCGGCGGCGTCGGCATGGCCGTGGGGCTGGTGTGCCTGCTGCTGGCGATCTCCAAGGGCGCCGACTGGGGCTGGAGCAGCGGCACCACCCTGGGTCTGTTCGCGGCGGCCGTGGTCGTGCTGCTGGTGTGGGGCTGGTGGGAGTTGCGCGTCGGGCAGCCGCTGGTCGACCTGCGCACCACCGCACGCCGTCAGGTCCTGGTCACCAACCTCGCCTCGATCGCCGTCGGGTTCGCGATGTTCGCGATGTCCCTCGTCATTCCGCAGCTCCTGCAGTTGCCTGAGGCGACCGGGTACGGGCTGGGCGAGTCGCTGCTCGTCGCCGGCCTGACGATGGCCCCGTCAGGCCTGGTCATGATGGCCACGGCCCCGGTCTCCGCAGCTCTGTCCAAGGCCAAGGGCCCGAAGATCACCCTGATGGTCGGCGCGCTGATCGTGGCCGCCGGGTACGGGCTGAACATCGTGCTGATGTCGCAACTGTGGCACTTCGTGCTCGTCACCTGCGTCATCGGTGCCGGTATCGGCTTCACGTACGGTTCGATGCCCGCGCTCATCATGAGCGCGGTACCGGCGTCGGAGACGGGCGCGGCGAACAGTCTCAACACGCTGATGCGGTCCATCGGTACGTCGACGGCCAGCGCGGTGGCCGGGGTGATGCTGGCCCAGATGACGACGCCCTTCGGGCAGACCGCCCTGCCGTCCCAGAACGGGTTCAAGGTCGTCCTGGCCATCGGGGCCGGGGCCGCGCTGCTCGCCTTCGTGGTGGCGTCGTTCATTCCGCGGCAGCGGGTGGAGGTGGGGGCAGTGGAGGTGCCGGGGGGCGCGGGGGTGGCTTCGGAAGTGCCGGGGGCCGAGGAGGTGGCTTCGGGTGAGCCGGCCGTCGCAGACGTCGAGGTGGTCGGGTCTTCCGGTGGCAGGGCTGGGATTCCCGTGCAGGGGCGTGTTCTGGGTGCCGAGCGGGTGCCGGTCGGCGGGGCCGCGGTGACGTTGATCTCGCTCGGCGGCAAGCAGCTCGGGCGGTCGGTCTCGCGGGGTGACGGTTCGTACGGCGTGGACGCTCCCGACGCCGGTTCCTACGTCCTGATCGCCTCGTCGGAGGGCTACCAGCCGCAGGTCTCCACGATCGTCGTGGCCGGTGAGCCGGTGGCGTACGACGTGCTGCTGAGCGGCACCAGCGGGCTCGCCGGTGTGGTGCGGTCGGCGGACAGCGGGACTCCGGTCGCCGAGGCCGTGGTCATCGTGACGGACGTGCGTGGGGACGTACGGGCCACCGGACGGACCGATGCGCTGGGCGAGTTCACCGTCACCGACCTGGTGCCGGGCCCGGTGACCCTCGCGGTCAACTCCCCCAAGCACCGGCCGCTGGCCCGGATCGTCGAGATCGGCGGAGCCGGGACCACGCGGGTCGAGCTCGAACTGCGGCCCGGCGCGCAGGTGCGGGGCACGGTGCGCGGAGGGGGCGCGCCGTTGAGCGACGCGCGGGTGACGCTGGTGGACGCCGCGGGCAACGTCGTCGCCACGACCCGGACCGGCGTCGACGGGGCGTACGCGTTCTCCGACCTGGACACCGGTGCGTACACGGTCATCGCGACGGGGTATCCGCCGCAGGCGGCGTCGGTGTCGGTCTCGGGGGCCGGTGTGGACGACCATGACATCGAGTTGGTCCACGGGGACGGGAGCGAGTAGGGGGCGGGGTGGTGGCTCTTTTTTTGGGGGACGCGGGGCGTGCTCGGCCGGTTGCCGTAGTGCCGGGTGGGCCGCCGCCCTCTGAGGTCGCTCAGTTCATGTGAGTGAGCCGCCGCCCGTGTCCAGGCAATCAGGACGCGCTCAGGCCGTCGCCGCGCCGAACCACCTCGGCAGTCGGGCGAGGAGCTCCTGCTGGTCCTCGCCGACCCAGGCCACATGGCCGTCCGGTCGCAGCAGTACCGCGGGCGCGTCCAGTTCCTCGCTGAGGTCGACGACGTGGTCGACCCGATCCGCCCAGCCCGCCACCGACAGCCGGCCGGTCTGGTCGAGCAGCAGCCCTCGGCCGCCGCGCATCAGCTCGTAGAGGCGACCCCGCTTCAGCGTCACGTCCCGCAGCCGCCGGCCGAGGAGTTCATGGCCGTCGCCGAAGTCGTAGCGGACCGCGATCGCGGTGATCTTCTCGATCAGGTACCGGTTCACCTCCTCGAAGCCCATCAGTTCCTCGATCAGCCGGCGCACGGCCCGGGGCCCCGGCTCGGAGAGCAACAGCTCCATCTGCGCACGGGTGTTGTCCAGCACGTTCGCGGCCACCGGACGCCGTTCGGTCTGGTAGCTGTCCAACAGCCCGTCCGGTGCCCAGCCACGCACCTCGGCGGCCAGTTTCCAGCCGAGGTTGAACGCGTCCTGGATCCCGAGGTTGAGCCCCTGCCCGCCGGTCGGCGGGTGGATGTGCGCCGCGTCGCCGGCCAGCAGCACCCGGCCGACGCGGTAGCGCTCGGCCAGCCGCGTGGCGTCGCCGAACCGGGACAGCCAACGCGGCGAGTGCACACCGAAGTCGGTGCCCGCGAAATGCCGCAGCCGCTCCTTGAACTCTTCCAGGGTCGGCGCAACCGTGCGGTCCTCGGCCACCCCCGCGGCCGGCACGATGACGCGGTACGCCCCGCCTTCGAGGGGCATGGCGCCGAACCTCCACTGGGTCTTGCGGACTTCGGCCACCGCGGCCGCCAGTTCCTCCGGCGGCATCGCCGTCTCCATCTCGCCCAGCAGCGTCTCGTGCCGGGCGGGCTCTCCGGGGAAGCCCACGCCGAGCAGCCTGCGCACGGTGCTACGTCCGCCGTCACAGCCGACGAGGTAGCGCGAGCGCAGCAGGGTGCCGTCGGCCAGTTCGGCTGTCACACCGTCGTCGTTCTGACTCAGCCCGACCAGCTCGCGGCCCCGCCGGATCTCGGCGCCGATCTCGATGGCGTGCTCGGTCAGCAGGCGCTCGGTGACGCTCTGCGGGATGCCGAGCACGTACGAATGCGCGGTGTCCAGCCGGTCGGGCCACGACGTGCCGATACCGGCGAAGAACCCTCCGGTCACGTGCTTCCGGCCGAGCGGGAGGAACCGCTCCAGCAGACCGCGCTGGTCCATCAGCTCGATGCTGCGCACATGGATGCCGAGCGCGCGAGACTGCCCGGTCGGCTCCGCCAGCCTCTCCAGCACGACCACGTGCACGCCGTGCAGCCGCAGCTCGGCGGCCAGCATCATGCCGGTCGGTCCACCGCCGACAATGATCACATCAATCACGGAGAACCCCATTTTTCGCCTGTTTCTGGCTCCAGGCCGAAGATTCTGCGACAGAGCCGGGGGCTTGCCGCAAGGCCCCCCGCGCGCTATACGTTGAGAGTGGCAAGGAGTACGTGACTCCTTGCCTTTCGTTTGCCTGACGGGCCACGCCGCTCGCCGCCCGAACTCCCGCAGCCGCCACAGGCGTTCACTGCCCTCCGTGCCGTAGCCGCCGAGTGAGAGACGCATCACCCTGCTGCGAGGGCGCCGCCTCTGCGGCACCACATACGAAAACCCCCTTCCGCTGCGTTTCCGCAGAGGAAGGGGGTTCTCCCCAGTGTGGCGGCGCCAGGATTCGAACCTGGGAAGGCTGAGCCGGCAGATTTACAGTCTGCTCCCTTTGGCCGCTCGGGCACACCGCCGGGGGTTCGCTGCCCGTCGAGCCGCTTTTCGGCGGCGCTCCGTGGCAACGACGTAAACAATACCTGATGTGGAGGGGTGCTTCGCCACCCGATTGATCGGCGCCCGGAGGGCGGGGGGTGGCTAGGCTTGTCCGGATGCGGCCCGGGACCTGAACGGGACCGGCGGCCGCCCACGTACGCCGGTACGCACGATACGCACCCCGATACAAGGAGCCACAGGACATGGCCGACTCCAGTTTCGACATCGTCTCGAAGGTCGAGCGGCAGGAGGTCGACAACGCACTCAACCAGGCCGCCAAGGAGATCTCGCAGCGCTACGACTTCAAGGGCGTGGGCGCCTCGATCTCGTGGTCCGGTGAGCAGATCCTCATGGAGGCGAACTCCGAGGACCGGGTGAAGGCGATCCTCGACGTCTTCCAGTCCAAGCTGATCAAGCGCGGCATCTCGCTGAAGGCTCTGGACGCGGGCGAGCCCCAGCTCTCCGGCAAGGAGTACAAGATCTTCGCTTCGATCAAGGAGGGCATCTCCCAGGACAACGCGAAGAAGGTGGCGAAGGCCATCCGCGACGAGGGCCCGAAGGGCGTGAAGGCGCAGGTGCAGGGCGAGGAGCTGCGGGTCAGCTCCAAGAGCCGTGACGATCTGCAGGCCGTCATCGCCCTGCTGAAGGAGAAGGACTACGACTTCGCCCTGCAGTTCGTGAACTACCGGTAGGTCCGGTCGGGTCCTCGGGGCTCACGGTCTGCACAGGTACGACGAAGGGTGGGCACCTGCCGGTGTCCACCCTTCTCGTCCGCCGGCCGCATCCGGTGTGCGCGTTCAGTTGCGCGAGTTGCCGAACAGGAGGCGGTAGGCGACCAGGAGGACGAGCGATCCGCCGATCGCCGCGGCCCAGGTCGTGCCGTCGTAGAAGTCCTTGGTGATCGGGTGGTCCATCCAGCGGGCCGATATCCAGCCGCCGATGAACGCGCCCGCGACCCCGATCAGGGTCGTGCCGATGAGGCCGCCCGGGTCGCGCCCCGGCAGCAGGAACTTCGCGATGGCTCCGGCCAACAGTCCCAGGATGATCCAGCTGATAATGGTCATGCCGTGAACCTGCCCTTTCACACTGTGCTCGCACTGTCCCGGCCATGTGATCTTGCTCCCGACAGGCTGGGCTCGTGCGTCGTACGTCGGGCGCACCGCGCGCGTCGTCCTTGCCGCGCGCTGTCACGCCGTCTTGGTCAGGAGGACGTCCTGGCGACGACCGCCGGTTGCACTGATCAGTAGGGTGCGACGCATGAACGCCTCCGGTTCCGGACTGCGCCGTACCCTCGGCGTGGGGGACGCCGTCGTCATCGGACTCGGCTCGATGATCGGAGCCGGGATCTTCGCCGCCCTCGCGCCGGCGGCGCACGCGGCCGGGTCCGGGTTACTCCTCGGGCTCGCCGTCGCCGCCGTCGTCGCCTACTGCAACGCCACGTCGTCGGCTCGCCTCGCCGCCCTGTATCCCGCCTCGGGCGGCACGTACGTCTACGGGCGTGAGCGGCTCGGGGAGTTCTGGGGGTATCTCGCGGGCTGGTCGTTCGTGGTCGGGAAGACGGCCTCCTGTGCGGCGATGGCGCTCACCGTGGGCACGTACGTCTGGCCGGGACAGGCGCATGCGGTGGCGGTCGCGGCCGTGGTGGCGCTGACCGCGGTGAACTACGGCGGGATCCAGAAGTCCGCGTGGCTGACGCGGGTGATCGTGGCGGTGGTCCTGGCTGTCCTCGCTTCCGTGGTGGTCGGGTGTCTGGTGTCCGGTGCGGCGGACGCCGGGCGGCTGGATGTCGGGGTCTCGGGCGGTGCGGGCGGAGTGCTTCAGGCGGCAGGGCTGCTGTTCTTCGCGTTCGCCGGGTACGCCCGTATCGCGACCCTCGGTGAGGAGGTACGCGACCCGGCGCGCACCATTCCGCGCGCGATTCTGCTGGCGTTGGGCATCACGCTGGTGGTGTACGCGTGTGTGGCGGTGGCTGTCCTTTCGGTGCTCGGGCCGGACGGTCTCGTGGACGCGGCGGCGCCATTGGCCGACGCGGTGCGGGCGGCCGGGGTCCCCTGGCTCGTGCCGGTGGTGCGGGTCGGTGCGGCCGTGGCCGCGCTGGGCTCACTGCTGGCTCTGATCCTCGGGGTCTCGCGGACGACGCTGGCCATGGCCCGGGACCGGCATCTGCCGGGGGCGCTGGCGGTCGTGCATCCTCGGTTCCAGGTGCCGCACCGGGCGGAGCTGGCGGTGGGTGCGGTGGTCGCGGTCCTGGCCGCCACGGTGGACGTCCGGGGCGCGATCGGGTTCTCCTCCTTCGGTGTGCTGGCGTACTACGCCGTGGCCAACGCGTCGGCGTGGACGCTGGATTCGGCGTCCGTATCGGCATGGGCGGTGCCGGTGGCTCGGGTGGTCGCGGGAGTCGGGCTGGCCGGGTGCGTGGTGCTGGCGTTCTCGCTGCCGGCGGTTTCGGTGGTCGTGGGAGCGGGTGTGCTGGTGGTGGGCGCCGTTGTGTATGGAGTGCGGCGGTGGGCTGGGACCAGGGCGGGGAGGGCCTAGGACCGCGAGGCGGTGGGGACAGGACTCCGCCACCGGTGCTGGTCAGGCTCTCCTCTCCCCTGGCAACTGCTCGATCGCGGTCATGGGTTCATCATGCGGGCCGCCGCTGACAGCCGGGCGGGCCTGTGGATAACCCCTGGCCTGTGGAAACCGGGCTGCGTCGCCCCGCCGTCAGCGTGCCGTGAAGGGCTCGTCCGTGCGGACGATGTCGCGGCCGAGCGGGAGCAGCGAGACCGGGATGAGCTTGAAGTTGGCGATGCCGAGCGGGATGCCGATGATCGTGACGCACAGGGCGATGCCGGTGGCGATGTGGCCCAGGGTCAGCCACCAGCCCGCGAGCACCAGCCACAGCACGTTGCCCACGCAGGACGGCGCGCCCGCGTCATGGCGCTCGACCGTCGTGTACCCGAAGGGCCACAGGGCGTAGACGCCGATGCGGAAGGCCGCTATGCCGAACGGGATCCCGATGATGGTGATACAGAGGAGCAGGCCCGCGAGCATGTAGGCGAGGAACAGCCAGAAGCCGCTCAGGACGAGCCATATGACGTTGAGAATGGTCCTCATTGGTTCCCACCTGCCATCTTCTCTAGCCGGGCGATGCGTTCCGCCATCGGCGGGTGCGTGGAGAACATCTTCGAGAGGCCCTGGCCGGGGCGAAACGGGTTCGCGATCATCATGTGACTGGCGGTCTCGATACGCGGCTCGGGGGGCAGCGGGAGCTGCTTCGTGCCGAGTTCGAGCTTGCGCAGGGCGTTGGCCAGGGCGAGTGGGTCGCCGGTGAGCTGGGCGCCGGTGGCGTCCGCCTGGTACTCCCGGGAGCGGCTGATGGCCAGTTGGATGAGCGAGGCGGCGAGCGGGCCCAGGATCATGATCAGCAGCATGCCGAGCAGGCCGGGGCCGTCATCGTCGTCCGAGCGCCCGATCGGGATCAGCCAGGCGAAGTTGACCAGGAACATGATCACGGAGGCGAGGGCACCGGCGACCGACGAGATGAGGATGTCGCGGTTGTAGACGTGGCTGAGCTCGTGGCCGATGACACCGCGCAGCTCGCGCTCGTCCAGGAGGCGCAGGATTCCTTCGGTGCAACACACGGCGGCGTTGCGCGGGTTGCGGCCCGTGGCGAAGGCGTTGGGCGCCTCCGTCGGGGAGATGTACAGACGCGGCATGGGCTGGCGGGCCTGGGTGGAGAGCTCGCGGACCATGCGGTAGAGCCCCGGGGCCTCGAACTCGCTCACCGGGCGGGCCCGCATCGCGCGCAGTGCCAGCTTGTCGCTGTTCCAGTAGGCGTACGCGTTGGTGGCCAGCGCTACCAGGACGGCGATGACGAGCCCCATGCGGCCGAAAAAGCTGCCGATGACGATGATGAGGGCGGACAGTCCCCCGAGGAGGACTGCGGTCCTGAGCCCGTTGTGCCGGCGGTGCACGGTACGCCCTCCAAGTGGTGCGGCAGGGGGACCCTTGCTCGGTGATCTGCGGTGCCACTGGTGCCGTGGTGTCACGTCCAGTGGACCCTCCCGTACTGGTCAACGCCAGGCGGGGGGCACTAGTTCCCTTGTGCGTGCGGCGGCGGGTATGGGCCGTCCGGGTGAACGGCGCCGGGAAGCGGCACGCGCGCGTGGGGAGGCGGGTGCCCCACGCGCGCGTGGCGAAAGCGGCTGTCGTTCAGTGGCTGTCGTTCAGAAGAGGGCGGTGTCGGTGAAGCGCAGGACGAGCTGGGGTGCCCCCGACAGGACGACGCCGAGGACGCCGGTCAGGGCGATCGCGGCGGTGAGAGGGGCGGGGACGCGGTGCTGCACGGGCTCGCCCTCGGGGGCGCGGAAGAGCAGGGTCGTCCACTGGAGGTAGTAGAACAGCGCGATGACGACGTTGACGGCCATGATCACGGCGAGCCAGCCGAGGCCCGCGTCGACGGCCGCCGCGAAGACGGTGACCTTGGCGAAGAGGCCGATGATGCCCGGGGGCAGTCCGGCGAGGCAGAGCAGGAAGAACGCCAGGAGCAGGGCGGACAGCGGGTTCGACGCGTACAGGCCTCGGTAGTCGGCGACGCGGTTGAGGGAGTTCGTACGGCCGACGAGGGCGGCCACGGCGAAGGCGCCGAGGTTCACGGCGCCGTACATCAGGGCGTAGGCGACGGTGGAGCCGACGGACTTCTCGGCGTCCCCGGAGTACCCGGCGGCGGCGATCGGTACGAGCAGGTAGCCGGCCTGGCCGACAGACGACCAGGCGAGCAGGCGGACCGCGCTGTACGCGCGCGTGGCCTGCTGGCGCAGGGCTCCGACATTGCCCACGGTCATGGTGAGCGCGGCCAGGACCGCCAGGGCCGGGCCCCAGAGGTCGGCGTACGACGGGAGCGCCACGACCGTGACGAGGATCAGGCCGCTGAAGCCGACCGCCTTGCCGATGACCGACAGGTAGGCGGCGATGGGCAGGGGCGCCCCCACGTAGGTGTCGGGCACCCAGAAGTGGAAGGGCACGGCGGCCGTCTTGAAGGCGAAGCCGACGAGGGTGAGGACGACGCCGGTCTGGGCGAGCGTGTGGAGCTGTCCGTCGACGTTCTGGATGCGGTCGGCGACCTGGGTGAGGTACAGGGTGCCCGTGGAGGCGTACACGAAGCTGATGCCCATGAGGCTGACCGCGGTCGCGGTGACCGAGGACAGGAAGAACTTCAGGGCCGCTTCGGAGGACTTCCGGTCGCCGTACTTGAGGCCGACCAGCGCGAAGGCGGGCAGGGAGGCGACCTCCAGGGCGACGATCAGGGTCGCGAGGTCGCGGGAGGCGGGCAGGAGGGCGGCGCCGGCCGCGGAGGACAGCAGCAGGAACCAGTACTCCCCTTCGGGCAGCTCCTTGCGGCCGTCCTTCAGGGCGGTGACCGACAGAAGGGCGGTGAGCAGGGCTCCGCCGAGGACCAGGAACTGGATGACCAGGGTGAAGCGGTCGGCCGTGTAGCTGCAGACGCCGGCGTCGCCGGTCAGGCAGAAGGTGCTGCGGTCGCCGTCCAGGAGGGGCAGCAGCATCAGGGTGGCGGCGGCCAGACCCGCCACGGACGTCCAGCCGAGCAGCGCCTTGCGGTGCTCGGCGACGAACAGGTCGGCGACCAGGACGAGGAGTCCGACGACCGCCGCGAGGGTGGGCGGCGCGATGGCGAGCCAGTCGACGGACTGGACCAGCGACGCGGCCAGGGGCTGGGCCGGGGAGCTCATCGGGTGCCTCCTGCGAGGAGCTGCTGGACGGCCGGGTCGCTCAGGCCGAGGAGGGCCTTGGGCCACAGGCCCGCGACGACGGTGAGGGCGACGAGCGGCGTCCAGGCCGCGAACTCGTACGAGCGCACGTCGGCCAGCTTCGGGGCGTCCTGGGGCAGGGCGCCCATGCAGACGCGGCGGACCACGATCAGCAGGTACGCGGCCGTCAGCAGGGTGCCGAACGCGGCGATCGCCATGAAGGTGAGGAAGGCGGGCCGGCTGAGGCCCTCGGCGGGCTGGAACGCGCCGAACAGTGCCAGCATCTCGCCCCAGAAGCCGGCCAGGCCCGGCAGGCCGAGCGAGGCGACCGCGGCGAAGGCGAGCAGGCCGCCGAGGCGCGGCGCCTTGCCGTAGAGCGCGGCTCCGGTCTCCTCGGCGAGGGCGTCGAGGTCGGTGGTGCCGGTGCGGTCCTTCAGTGCGCCGACCAGGAAGAAGAGCAGGCCGGTGATGAGGCCGTGGGCGATGTTGGCGAAGAGGGCGCCGTTCACGCCGGTCGGGGTCATGGTGGCGATGCCGAGCAGGACGAAGCCCATGTGACCGACGGACGAGTAGGCGATGAGGCGCTTGAGGTCGCCCTTCGCGCCCTGCTTGGCCAGGGCCAGGCAGGCCAGGGATCCGTAGATGATGCCGACGACGGCGAATGCCGCGAGGTAGGGCGCGAAGGTGCGGAAGCCGTCGGGCGCGATGGGCAGCAGGATCCGGACGAATCCGTATGTACCCATCTTCAGCAGGACACCGGCCAGCAGGACCGAGCCGACGGTCGGCGCGGCGGTGTGGGCGTCGGGCAGCCAGCTGTGCAGCGGCCACATCGGCGTCTTGACCGCGAGCCCGATCCCGATCGACAAAACGGCGATGACCTGCACGGATGCGGTCAGCGACCGGCCGTTGTCAGTGGCGAGTGCCATCATGTCGAACGTGCCCGCCTTGAGCCCGATCAGGAGCAGGCCGAGCAGCATGACCACGGAGCCGAGCAGCGTGTAGAGGATGAACCGCCAGGCGGCCTGGCTCCGGCCCTCACCGCCCCAGCGGGCGATGAGGAAGTACATCGGGATGAGGACCATCTCGAAGGCGAGGAAGAACAGCAGCAGGTCGAGGACGGCGAAGGTCGCGAGGGTGCCGGACTCGAGGACGAGCAGCAGGGCGACGAAGGCCTTCGGGGGCGGGCCTTCCGGCTTCTTGAAGTACGAGTAGAGCGCGCAGAGGAAGGTCAGCAGCGCGCTCAGGACCAGAAGGGGGAGGGAGATGCCGTCGATGCCGAGGTGGATGCGTACGTCGAGTGCGGGGATCCAGCTGATGTCCGTGCTGGCCTGCATCTTCGACGGCTGGTCGTGGTCGAAGCCGAGCGCGAGGACGATCGCCGCGATGAGGACCGCGCCGGTGACGGTGACGCCGTGCCGGAGGACCGCCTGCTCGGGTGACTTCCCCTTCAGCCCGGGCGGAGCCGGCAGGAGAGCCGCGGCGGCGCCGAGGAGCGGGCCGACGACGATGAACGCCAGAAGGACCTGCATCACGGACTCGTTGATATCGATCACGCCTGCTCACGCTCCCGTGGCGACGAGGACGGCGGCGACCGCGAGGACGACGGTGCCGGCGAGCAGCGCGCTCACATAGGTCTGGACGTTGCCGGTCTGGGCGCGTCGTACGGCGGCGCCCAGCCAGCGGGGCAGCGCACCCGCACCGCGTACATAGGTCTCGACGACCTCGCGGTCGAGGAACCGGACGAGGCTCGCTCCGGCCTGGACCGGGCGGACGAAGAGCGCCGTGTACACGGCGTCCAGGTGGAATCCGGCGGCCGCGTGCCGGTGCAGGGGGCCGAGCAGGAGCCGTCCCGGGTCGGCGGGGTCGGGCGCGTAGGCGATGTCCCCGTAGGCCGGCTCGTGGGTGGCGATGGCTTCCGCCTCGACCCGGGCGGCGTCGCCCTCGGGGTGCGCGGCGACCGCGCCGAGCGGGACACGGGCCGCGAGCGCGGTGGTGTGCCGCCAGGCGCCGTAGGTGACGATGCCGCCGACCAGGGCGACGCCGGTGCCGAGCACGGAGGTGGTGAGGGTCGGGCCGAGGTCACGGCCGTCGAACCAGTCGGGCAGCACGCGGAACGCGAATCCGCCGAGGGCCAGGGACGGGACGGCCAGCACCCACAGCACGACGGTCATCGTCAGCGGCTCCTTGCCGTGGTCAGGGGCTTCGGTGCCCCGGCCCCGGAAGGCGAGCAGCCACAGGCGCATCGCGTAGGCGGCGGTGAGCAGGGCCGTGAGCAGGCCGGCGACGAGGACGATCCAGCCCGCGGCGGCGGGGGCGTGCTCGGTGGGCCCGGTGACGACGTGCTCGGCGACGCCGAGGACGGCCTCCTTGGAGAAGAAGCCGCTGAAGGGCGGGATCGCGGCGAGCGCGAGCAGCGCCACGGTCATCGTCCAGTAGGCGTCGGGGACGCGGTCGCGCAGGTTCCGCATGCGGGACATGGCGGCGAGCGAGTTGGTGCCGGCGGCGTGGATGATCACGCCGGCCGCGAGGAACAGCAGCGCCTTGAAGGCGCCGTGGGACAGGAGGTGGAAGACGGCGGCTCCGCGGTCGCCGACGGCGAGGGCACCGGTCATGTAGCCGAGCTGGCCGATCGTCGAGTACGCGAGGACGCGCTTGATGTCGTCCTGGGCGAGCGCGGCGAGCCCCGAGCCGGCCATCGTGACGGCGGCCATGACGGCGAGGACGACCATCGCGGCCTGGGATGCCTCGAAGACCGGGAGGAGACGGGCGATGAAGTAGACACCGGCGGCGACCATCGTCGCGGCGTGGATCAGCGCGGATACGGGGGTGGGGCCCGCCATCGCGTCGGGGAGCCAGGTGTGCAGCGGGAACTGCGCCGACTTGCCCGCCACGCCCGCGAGGAGCAGCAGGGCGATCAGCGTCGGGTGGTCGAGTGAGCCGCTCGCGACGGCGCCGAGGACCTTCGTGATGCGGAAGGAGCCGGCGTCGGTGGCGAGGGCGAACAGGCCGATGAGGAAGGGGACGTCGCCGAGCTTGGTGACCAGGAAGGCCTTGAGGGAGGCGGCGCGGGCCTCCGGGGTCTCCCAGTAGTGGCCGACCAGGAAGTAGGAGCAGATGCCCATGACTTCCCAGCCGACCAGCAGCACGATCAGGTCGCCGGAGTAGACGACCAGGAACATCGCGGAGGTGAACAGGGAGACGAGAGCGGCGTACGAGGGGTAGCGCGGGTCGCCGCGCAGATAGCCCGTCGAGTAGATCTGCACACAGGAGGCGACGAGGCCGACCACGACGGCGACGAGGGCGGCGAAGCCGTCGATGTGCAGGGCGAGTTCGATCGGGACCGAGCCGGTCGGGGTGAGTTCCGTGGCCGCGTTGACGGCCGTGTCACCGCCCTGGCGTGCGGCGACCAGCGCGGCGAGCACCAGGGAGGCGAGGGTCGGCAGGACGGCGAGCGGGCGCACGAAGCCGGGTGCCGCGCGGCCCAGGAGCAGGCCGGCGGCGGCGCCGAGGAACGGAAGGAGGGGGACGAGGACGGCGAGGGTGGTCGTGGTCACGCGGTGGCCTCAGCCTTCTGGGCCTCGTCGGACTGCTCGGCCGTGAGGGCGTCGTGGCCGGGGCCGTCGGGGTCGTGATCGTCCGGGTCGTGCCCCTCGGCGGTGTCGCGGAGCCTGTCGATGTCCGCGGTGCCGCGGTTGCGGTGGACGGCGAGGACGATCGCCAGGCCGATGCCGATCTCGGCGGCGGCGATGGCGATGGTGAAGAGGGTGAGGGCCTGACCGGAGTGCAGGGTCTCCTCGGCGGTCTTGCTGAGCCAGACGTCGAAGGCGACCAGGTTGAGGTTGACGGCGTTGAGCATCAGCTCGACCGACATCAGGACCAGGATCGCGTTGCGGCGGGCGAGGACGCCGTACAGGCCCGTGCAGAAGAGGAGGGCGGAGAGGACGGCGGGATAGGCGAGGTGCATCAGCGGGCGCCTTCCTTGTCGCTGCCGTCGGCCGGGATGCGATCGGCTGGGGCGGTCCCGGGCGCTGTCGCCGCGTCGGCCTTCGCCTTGCGGGACAGGACGATCGCGCCGACCAGGGCGGCGAGGAGGAGGACGGAGAGGGCCTCGAAGGGGAGGACCCAGTTCTGGAAGAGGCTCGCGCCGGTGGCCTCGGTGGAACCGGCGGCGGGGCCGTTCAGGTCGATCCAGGTCGTGCGGAAGGCGTCGACGACGACCCAGACCAGGGCGGCGGCCGCGGCGAGGGCCACGGTGAGGGCGGCCCAGCGGTTGCCGGAGTCGGCGTCGGGGGAGCGGCCGATCGGGGCCCTGGTGAGCATCAGTCCGAACAGGAGGAGGACGACGACGGAACCGACGTAGATGAGGACCTGCACCCAGGCGATGAACTCGGCGGTGAGCAGGAGGTACTCGACGGCCAGGCCGCCGAGGGTCACCACCAGCCACAGGGCGGCGTGCACCAGCTGCCGGGTGGTGACGGTGACGATCGCGGCGCCGAAGGTGACCAGGCCGACGAGGAGGAAGGCGATCTCGACGCCGGTCGGGGAAAGGAAGCCGTGGCTCTCGGCGGCAAGGCTCACGACTCTCCCTCCTGCGGTTCCGCCTGGGCGGCCGCCAGTTTCTCGGCGGTCTTGCGGGCGGTGGCGACTTCCTTCGGCTCCTCCGCGGCGGGGTCGAGGGCCGGCGGGGCCGGGACGGTCCACATCCACTCGCGGAGCTTGTCGCGCTCGTGGGTGAGGTCGTGGATGTCGGTCTCGGCGTACTCGAACTCCGGGGACCAGAACAGGGCGTCGAAAGGACAGACCTCGATGCAGATACCGCAGTACATGCACAGGGCGAAGTCGATGGCGAAGCGGTCGAGGACGTTGCGGCTGCGTTCGCGGCCGCCGGGGGTCGCCGCCGGGACCGTCTCCTTGTGGGAGTCGATGTAGATGCACCAGTCCGGGCACTCGCGGGCGCAGAGCATGCAGACCGTGCAGTTCTCCTCGAACAGGCCGATCACACCGCGGGTGCGGGGCGGGAGGTCGGGCTGGGCGTCCGGGTACTGCGCGGTGACGGACTTCTTCGTCATCGTGCGGAGGGTGACGGCCAGGCCCTTGGCCAGGCCGGAGCCGGGGATGGGGGCCATGGTTAGTTGATCACCACCTTGACGACGCCGGTGAGGGCGATCTGGGCGAGGGACAGGGGGACGAGGAGGGTCCAGGCGAGCTTCTGGAGCTGGTCCTCGCGCAGGCGCGGGTAGGTGACGCGCAGCCAGATCACGAGGAAGGCGAGGACGGCGGTCTTCAGCAGGGTCCAGACCCAGCCGAGGCCGTCGGCGCCCCAGGGGCCGTGCCAGCCGCCCAGGAAGAGGACGGTGGTCAGACCGCACAGGACGACGATTCCGGCGTACTCGGCGAGGAGGAAGAGGGCGAAGCGGAGGCCGGTGTACTCGGTGTACGCGCCGAAGATGATCTCCGAGTCGGCGACGGGCATGTCGAAGGGAGGGCGCTGGAGTTCGGCGAGGCCGGCCACGAAGAAGACGACCGCGCCGACGATCTGCCAGGGCAGCCACCACCACTCGAAGGCGTCGAGGATGCCGGGGAGGGAGACCGTGCCGGCGGCCATCGCTACCGAGGCGGCGGTCAGGAGCATCGGCAGTTCGTAGGCGAGGAGCTGGGCGGCGGTGCGGAGGCCGCCGAGGAGGGAGAACTTGTTCGCGGACGCCCAGCCGGCCATGAGCGAGCCGAGGACGCCGACGCCCATGACGGCCAGGACGAAGAAGACGCCCGCGTCGATGACCTGGCCGACGGCTCCCTCGCCCGGGCCGATGGGGATGGCGAGCAGGACGAGGAGGTACGGCAGCAGGGCGACGGCGGGGGCCAGTTGGAAGATACGGCGGTCCGCGCCCGCGGGGACGATGTCCTCCTTCTGCGCGAACTTCACGCCGTCGGCGACCAGCTGGGCCCAGCCGTGGAAGCCGCCGGCGTACATGGGGCCGAGGCGGCCCTGCATGTGGGCCATGACCTTGTGTTCCGTCTGGCCGATGATCAGGGGGAAGGTGAGGAAGACGACGAAGACGATCAGGAGTCGCAGGGTGACGTCGAGTGCGTCGTTCACCGCGTGCCTCCTGCGGGGTCTTCGGGGTTGTCCGTGGGCTCTGGGGTCTCTGTGGTCTCTGAGGGCTCGGGGGTCTCCGAGTCGCCCGAGGACTCGGAGGCCGGCGCCTGCGCGGTCTCGGGCGACGGTTCGGGTTCCGGTGCCGGTTCCGGCTCGTCGAAGGCCGGGCGAGCGTGGTGCCAGGGGGCGTCCGAGCTGCGCGGAGTGCGGGCAGACGTGCCCGGCTGGCTGTCGCCTCGGTCGGACGCGGCGCGTTGGCTCGAGCTGCCCTCCGACGCGCTGCGCGCACGGCGCGGTCCGGCCGACGGGGCCGGGGATTCGGCCTCGGCGGCGGGAGATTCCGGCTGCCCGGTGGTCGGCGTCTCGGCGCCGGGAGCCGCTGCTTCGGAACCGGTCGCCGGGGATTCCGTTCCGCTGGGTGTCTGGGTCGCCGAGCCGTCCGCGGCGGTACGGGTACGGCGCGGGGTGGCCGGGGACGAGGGAGAGGTGTCGCCGGGCGTCGTCTGGCTCGCCGAGCCCTCGGCCGCAGTGCGCGCACGGCGCGGACCAGCCGGAGCCGGAGCTTCCGAGGCACCGGCAGCCGCCTGGCTCGCCGAACCCTCCCCCGCCGTGCGGTTACGACG